>JAJZEY010000467.1 GCA_021805585.1 Planctomycetota bacterium | reverse complement strand
GGCGGCCTGCTTTTTTCTATCTTCCGCGGATAAATCGCTGGTCTGTGTGGGGCCGCGCCTGGTCGATGCCCGCGACGATGCCCGCTTCGATGAAGCCATGAAACTGATTATCGCCAGCGAAAAGCGTGCGGTGAGCTTCTACACCCGATATTCAGAGGCGGCGCAGGCGGCCGAGATTCGGACCTTGTTCCATGAACTTGCCACCCAGGGGTTGACGCGTGTGCGAGAATTAAGGGGCGTGTTTCATGCCGCCGGCAAGCAAATCGTCGAATCCTGCCCAATTCAGTGGTCAAGCAACTGACACGCGGCGATTGTCCTGACATGTCCGCAATAAAATTCTCCAGCAACGCGTAGGCTGGGCGGGTCGCGGAGTACTATCGGGTTCGACCTTCCGGCCTTACAATGCGGGCAGGTTGGTAGTAAGTAGCCGCCGTTCGCCGTCTGCTGAGGGGATAGTTGGCGGCGCACCGGGACTGGATTTTGCCCTCGGGTTTGCCGGGGGATTGCCATATCCGGCAAGTTCAGGCTAAACTCTCCTTGTGATTAAATGTCGCCGGGACCAGCCCGGCGCGCGGGAAGAGAATCGATTGAATCGTTGGTCCCGATGGACCGGAACCAGAGTCCTGTTTTAGAGTGTGCAACACGTGCCACCGCTTTATTTATATGTGCTGCAAGGTCCCGATAAGGGCCGAAAATTTGAATTTTCCAGCAATGACCCGGTCATGCTTGGACGTTCAAGTGAACTCGTGCCATTAAGCGATTTAACCGTTTCCCGTCGGCATGCGCAACTGGAATGGGTGGCCAACGCATGGACGCTCGTCGACGCCGGCGGTGCCAACGGCGTGTTCGTTAATGGCGTAAGAATCAACAAATCTTCAAAGATAAAAGTCGGCGATCAGATCCGCATGGGCTCCACGCTGCTGGTTTTTGGTGCGCCTGTCCAAAATGTCAGTCTTGCCGAAAGCGATGAAGTCAGCCCGGGCCAAGGTCCCGGACCAGCCGATTCGGCCATCATCAGCACGGTGCCGAGTAACGATGATTCCGTGGTCCTGGCAGCGCCCGAACCTTCGCAGGTGGCAATGGCGCACTTTCGTGTTCTGCTGCAAATATCGCTGGCTATATCCAGCGTGTTTGACCAACAACAATTGTTGAACAAGGTCATGGACCTGGTTTTTGAACAGTTGCGGGCTGACCGTGGCTTCATCGGTCTGTTGGACGACGCCACTGAACAGGTTGTTCCGGTTGTGGTGCGTTACCGCAATGAAGAACAGGTTGGAAAAATCGCCGTCAGTCAAACCATCATCCGCCATGTGATGGCGAAGAAAGAAGGGGTCCTGTCCAGCAACGCCATGACTGATCAGCGGTTTCAGAAAGGCAAGTCCGTCCACAATCTTTCCATCCGCAGTGCAATATGCGTTCCTATTAAAGGTCGCGAAAAAAATCTGGGTGTACTGCATATAGATTCCAGTGTTGCGAATTATTCCTATACACCTGATCAGTTGCGACTGCTTACCGCCATCGGTCTTCAGACTGGTCTGGCCATTGAAGTCGCCCGCTTGTACCAGGAAAGCGTCCGGCAGGAACGTCTGGCTGCGACGGGGCAGACGGTTGCATCGCTTTCGCATTCGATTAAAAATATTCTTCAGGGAATCCGTGGCGGGGCGGACATTGTGGAAATAGGCTTAAACGCCAGTGATATCAATCAGATTCGAACCGGATGGGGCGTGTTGCAGCGGAATTTGGATAAAGTCCAGGGACTCACCATGAATATGCTTGCCTACAGCAAGCCGCGCAGCCCGAATTATGAATTGACCAATCTCCCTTACGTTCTAGGTGAATGCCTGGAACTTATTAATTCGGTTGCCAATGATAAAAAAGTCATTGTCCTGACGGAAATCAATAAAGACCAGCCGCCCGTTCCGGCGGATGCCGATGGCATTCATCAGGCGGTTTTGAACCTGCTCACCAACGCCGTGGATGCGGTGGAACCGGGCCGCGGAGTTATTACTCTGACCAGCGATGTGAACGCGGCAACCCAGCAGGCGGTGATTGAGGTGCAGGACAATGGCCACGGCATTTCTGAAGACAGCCTGAAACGCCTTTTCCAGCCCTTCTATTCCACCAAGGGCCAGCGCGGCACCGGGCTGGGCCTGGCGGTTACAAAAAAAATCGTCGACGAACATGGCGGAAGCATTACCGCATCCTCCAAGCTTGGTGGCGGCACCACGTTCCGCATTACGCTTCCCATGCAGCACCATGGAGTCGCAGATTCCGGAAAGACGCTCGGCCCGCCCGCGTAAAGTCGCTACGGAAGCAGAAACCGGGGCGCGGCTGGGAGTGCGAACGCCGGTGGATTGTCTTTACCTTGATTCAAGCTAATAACCGGTGGATTCAATGAAAAAAAAGAACGATAAAAAAGCAAAAACGGCATCCACTTTCTCCTCGGCCGGGTCTGAAGGCGCCCCGCCCGCCAAGTCCTGGCAGGCCAGAATCGGCACCGGTGCCAGCGCACTGGCGGAGCGGTTTGTTGAATCGCTTTCCTTTGACACCCGCCTTGCGGAACATGACATCCGCGGGTCGCTGGCCCACGCGGACATGCTGTGCCGTGCCGGGCTTATTTCCGCCGACGAACTGACCGGTATTCGGCAGGGGCTTGCGGATATTCTGGCCGATATTCAGACCGGCCGCTTTACTTTTGATATCGCCCAGGAAGATATTCACATGGCCGTGGAGGCGGACCTTATCCGGCGCATTGGCGAACCGGGCCGCAAGCTTCACACCGCCCGGTCGCGCAACGACCAGGTGGCGCTTGATGTCCGGCTCTGGTGCCGTGCGGCGATTGACGCGCTGACCGGACTGATTGTCAATCTGCAGAAGGCCCTGGTTCAACTTGCCCATGACCATGGCCAGACAGTGATGCCCGCGTTTACCCATTTGCAGAGGGCCCAGCCCATCACGTTCGGACATGAACTGCTGGCCTATGCGGAAATGCTGGATCGCGATCTCCAGCGGCTGGCGGATTGCCGACGCCGAACCAACGTATCCCCGCTGGGCAGCGGAGCTGTCGCCGGCACCACCCTGAATATAGACCGTGCGTATACTGCAAAACTGCTGGATTTCGCCGATGTGGCTCACAATTCGCTGGATGCGGTCAGTGATCGGGATTTCGTGGTGGAACTGGTGTTTGATCTGTCCATGATCGCCATGCACCTTTCCCGCTGGGCCGAACAGTGGATTATATACACATCTACAGAATTTGATTTTATTCGACTTGCCGACAGCTATACCACGGGCAGCAGCATGATGCCGCAGAAACGCAATCCGGATATGCTGGAATTAATTCGCGGCAAAACTGGCGGCGTCTACGGACAACTTGTGGCGATGCTGACCATGCTCAAAGCTCAGCCCCTGGCCTACAACCGTGACATGCAGGAGGACAAACGCTGGCTGTTCGCCGCATACGACTCCGTGGAGGCCTGCCTGTCCATCGCGACTGAAATCGTGCGTTCCACTTTACCTAAGCCGGCCGAAATTTTGGCGCGCCTGAATGAAGGTTTCCTCGATGCCACCGTGCTGGCCGAGTATCTGGTGAAAAAGGGCGTGTCCTTCCGCACCGCTCATCAGGTGGTCGGGGCGCTGGTGGCCCGGTGCGAACAGGAAAATATCCGCTCGCTGGCCGGCTTGCCGCTGGAAATGATGCGGATGCATTGTTCCGTCATCGGACCTGATGTGCTTGATGTGCTGGGACCCGCACAGGTGGTGCTCGCCTATCGGTCGCACGGAGCCGGGGGACAGCGGCAGTTAAAGGAACAGTTAAGCCGCTGGAAAAAAAAGCTTGGCTGATCGCCGCGGCGTTCGCCGGTGCATGCCGGTGAAGTGAATTCCCGCTTTTGTCTCGTTACAAAGCGTTGCCCGGGCGGGTGGAAAAGGAGGTTCCCATGCGTGTGTTGGTAACC
>JAJZEY010000410.1 GCA_021805585.1 Planctomycetota bacterium | reverse complement strand
TTTTTTTTTCCGGACCTGGTGCCCCGCGACGCGATTGCCGGCAGGTTTCCGGCAGTGGCTGGCAGCTTGGATCCGCTGGAACCGTGGAAGTAGGAAGCCTTGGGTTTTATGAAATGGGTGTGCCCGTTTTTATCGGGAAGGTCGCAAGCTGCGATTCGGCAATATTTTTGTGCCCGGCAGGCGTCGCGGCCTGGCAATGTTATAAGGTGCCGGAATTGTAGCCGTCGCACTTGCCGGGCGAGACGCCCGACCCCCAAAAGACTGGGGGCGGCGTCTCGCCCGCTTCGTCGAAAGCAGGAAGGGAAATGGATTTTGGAAAAGTTTTCCCATCGGAGCCTCATTTATCTATGTGATATTTTTTTCCTTTCCGACAAAAACGGGCACACCCAAATACATCATTCATCCCGGCGGTATATACCAAAAGGCACTGGTGACGACAAGACAGGTGGGCTTGGCGTTCAGAGGGGAAACGGTCACTTCAAAACCAGGCGATATCGCACGGAAAAATGCACCGCCGCTTTCAAGGCTTTATCGGTTGTGATCAGGCAAGATCATTGGAAAATGCTGCCGCTAAGTGCAATGCGTCGAGTGTGCGTAATGGCGAAGAAAAGCGACTTAACCAATTCCTTGCCAGGTGAAATTCGCGGGGGCCAATGTCAACAATTCCATATAGGCCGCCAGCCATATCCACTTGAAAGCGGGAGATAATTGCACCCGCCGAATACATCTCAATTTCAACCAGCGGGCTTATGGTCGGTGTAGAGATGTCCCGCAACACACGGCCAACGGCGTCGCTAAGCCGCTCCGGGCAGTAGTAAGCAGCCAGCACGCTGGTATCAAGGTAGGCCATCGCTCAATACCGGTTCTTTTGCCGTTGCCCGACCACGGTGCGACCTAGACGTTTTCCCCGGATTTTAATGGCGGCACGGAATGCGGAAAGGTCGGGAAGCGGCTTTCGTTCCGTTGCCGGACGAGGCAGCAACTGCGCAACGGGTTTACCACGTCGCGTAATCGCAACGGCGCTTCCGCGCTGCGCCGCGTTAATGAGCTTGGAAATCTGGCTTCTCGCCTCTTTGACGCTTACCGTATCCATAAAATAACCTGCCTCGTCTTGTACACTTCAAGTGTACCAATTCCACACTGCCTTTACAACGCCCATTTCCAGATGCGGCTTGAAACTTTTCAGTTGGATAGCCACCCCGCCCATGCGGTTTTGTCGCTATGTCGCACACGGCGCTGTTTATGATTTCCCGTCCAGAGCCTGTTGGGCAGCCGGTCGCCAGATTCCGTGCAGCCTCGCATGTAAAGGGGTGCCGCAGTTGTAAATTGGGTCGTGGCTGCTTTTTATAATGCCGGTCATTTGACATTTTCAAGTTAACCGGTAAAGCTATTATTTAACAAACGTCTAATCGGTGTTTTAACTGGCGTACTTGGAGTGATTTCAATGCCACATCGCAGGGATTTTCTTAAAATTGCATCCGCAGCGGCCCTTACCTCCACGGTTATGGGGCGCGTTCATGGCGATGCGCCACCAGCCATGGGTGCTGTGGTAACATCCGGCGTTCATGATGGTGGCCTGAAAATTGCCGTTGGACCGGACACTTTGCTGGCCAAAGCCATTACGCCGCATATCCTGCGTCTGGACCTGCTGGCAGGCGGCAAAAGTGATCCACACACGCCGGTGCTTGACCCCCAAGCCAAATTCTCGGCGGACCCGTCCGCTAAATTGGACCCAGCCGGAAGTCCCATCAGTCTGCGGACGGGCGAATTTGAATTGCGCATCCGTCGCAACCCTTGCCGACTGACGATTCTGGATAAATCCGGAAAAATACTGCTGGATCAACATGCGGGCCAAAGCCTGCATGTGAACCCGCAAAATCAGGCACAATCCGGCTTTGCATTCGGGCATGACAAAAATGCCGATTTTTACGGCATTCATACCTCCGCCTGCTGGTCCAAAACCCATCAGCCGGTACTTAAAAACGGGACTGGCGTTGCCAATGATACCTATAAGATTGACGCGTGCATTGAAGGCGGTGGCGGAGCGCCGTTCACCTGGACCACCGCGGGCTTCGGCATTCTTGTGGACAGTGATGGCGGCTATTTTCAGATGAAATCAGGAGAAATCGGGTTTTATTACGGCAACCCGAATCCGCAGAACTATGGCCGCAATTTTGCCCGCCCCAACAGCCTGACGGTTTTTATTATGGTGGGCGGGGCGAAGGATATTTTCCGCGGTGTGGCGATGGTCAGCGGCAAAATGCCGATGTTCCCCAAATGGGTGTACGGATTCACCAATTCCCAATGGGGCACGAACCAGGACCTGCTGCGCGAATACCTGGAAACGTACCGCGCCCGGGACATTCCCATAGACAACTTCACCCTTGATTTTGACTGGAAGGACTGGGGGGCGAGCCATTATGGCGAATTCCGCTGGAATCCGGTGAAATATTCCCAGGCCCAGTTCACCCCGGATAATCCCGACGCGCTGATCAACTGGACGCGCGAACTGGAATGCAAAATTACCGGCATCATGAAACCGCGCATTATTATAAGCACGGTAAAAGGCCATCTTGAACCAATGACCACACAAGGGGCGTCCGCGAAAAAGCTGGGGATTTATTCGCCCACGGAAAAGCCGTTCGCCGACTATTTTTCCGGCCTTATGTCGATCGACATAGATTTTTACAATCCGCTGGCGCGGCAATGGTACTGGAATGCCACATGGAAACATCAGTGCATGCAGCAGGGAATTGCCGGCTTCTGGAATGATGAAGCGGATTCCCCGGCCACCGGTAATTTTGAATTCATGTACATGCAACAGGCATTATGGGACGGCCAGCGGCGCGACCGGCCGCGGAATCGGGTCTGGTCCATTAACCGTAATTTTTACCTTGGTTCGCAGCGCTATGCCTATGCCACCTGGTCCGGTGATATTGATACCGGCTTTCATGTCATGCGGCAGCAGACCGTCGCGATGATCAACATGATTAACCTTGGTCAAATGCGCTGGGCACAGGATACCGGCGGCTTTAATGGCCACCCGACACCCGAAGTGTATACCCGATGGTTCCAGTTTACCGCGGTCTGCCCGACATTGCGCACGCATTGCACGCTGGGGGAACGCCGGCAGCCATGGGTATATGGGGACCAGGCATGTGAAACCGTCAAACAGGCTATTCGCCAGCGTTACAGTTGGTTCTTTTATACGTATGCACTTGAACATGCGGCCTGTGTGGATACGGGCGTGGGTATTGTCCGACCGCTGACTTTTGATTATCCGGCTGATCCAAATGTCGCAACCATGTCCGACCAGTGGATGTTCGGCGACTGGATTTTAGCCGCCCCGGTTCTGGAAAAAATGGGGACCGGCCAGGGCGAATCAATGACGCGGCGCGTCTATCTGCCGGCCGGTGAATGGACCGATTACTTCCGTGGAACCCGACACAAGGGCGGCCAGTGGATGGACTACACACTGAATCCGCACAATTGGAATGACTGGCCGCTGTTTATTAAAGATGGCGCGATTATTCCGGTGGCCGATCCGGTCCGCGCTATTCACACCGCAAAACCGGAAATGGTTTATCTGGATGTATTCCCCGCGGAAAATGTCACCCACGGCGAATTTTATGATGATGATGGCGAATCCTATGACTATCAAACGGGTCATTTCCATCAGCAGATTATTTCCGCCAGGAACAGCCACGAGGGTGCGGACGTTCGGATCAGTGCCCGCAATGGAACCTACCAGTCCAGCGTTACAAGCTTTGTGGTCCGTCTGCATGGCCGTGCGGCGGCCACGGTGCACGTGAATGGCCGGGCGTTGCCTTTCGCCGCCCATGTTCGGGAATTAGGAAAAATCGCCTCCGGCTGGTGCGTGGATAGGGATATATATGGCCCGGTTACATTGGTGAAAGTGCCCGCGGGCCGGCCGGATGCTATTGCCATTGCCGCCGCGGGA
>JAJZEY010000460.1 GCA_021805585.1 Planctomycetota bacterium | reverse complement strand
GAAAAATTTGTCATTTCCCGCAAGGGCGTAATTGTGGCTCGTTTTCGGTCGCCGGTGAAACCGGAATCCGCAGCCATCGTGCGGGTCGTGCGCGCCCAATTAGCCCTCCCGGCCCATTAATGATTGCGCTTCATACCGATCCTGGTCGCTTTCCGCGGCGGCCTTGGCGAAAGTGCCGGCACAGTCGCATGTGCTTTTTGCGTAGCAGCCAAAACCAGATCAGCGGTACAACCACCCATTGCAACAGCGGCGCCAGCCCCACACCGCCAATAGTGGGCATCAGCCGCCCGTAGGCCCATCGGCCGGTGGCCAGCGCTTCGTGTTCCAGCCATACAGTGATGAGCAGTCCGGATGTAAGCCAAGCCGCGAGTGGCGCGAAAAACCGAAGTTTGGGTGAACGAATAAGCCAGGCAATGTCCCGCGCAATACCTGCGGCAATCAGATAACTGATAACGGTGATGGCTACATCGCCCAGCGATGCCCGGAGGCAAATCACACAATAAAGCGGCATATTCAAGGGGAGGCGTGCTGCGTGCGGGGCGGCATAAAGCGATCCTTGCGAAATTTCCCAGACGAAATTAAGAGCAAAATTTAACGCGGCCGCAAACAGGGCAAATCGAAAGGCAGGCTTCCAAGTAATAGTTCGGTCTTTGCGGCCAACGGGTGGGGGGGGGCTGGTTGGAGTCCGATTCTAATTTCATAGCGCTATTTTACCCGCCCGCAGATGGTTTAAGCATAACCCGAGTCGATTCGGCCCGGATCGTCTTGCCGGCCACGCGTGGCACCTGTGGAATTCGCGGATTCGGCTTGGGGACAATTTTGGCCCCAGCGCCGGTAAACAGATTGCCTATAATCTCAAGGTTGTAACTGAAATTTTCATCTGACGAAAAAGGAATTGCACCATGCTGGAAACAAGAGAACTTGGTCGGTCGGGGCTTAAGGTGGCGGCAATCGGTTTGGGGTGCATGGGGATGTCCGAATTTTACGGACCAGGCGACGACAGGGAATCCGAAGCGGTCATTCGGCGGGCCGTGGAACTTGGTGTGACCCTGCTGGATACCGCGGACATGTATGGTCCATACAAAAATGAAGAACTGGTGGGACGGGTGCTTCGCGGCATAAGCGGCAAGGTCCGTTCGCGTATTGTGCTGGCAACCAAATTTGGCATTACACGCAGCGGTACGGACGCATCCGTTCGCGGCATTAACGGGCGACCGGACTACGTGCGTGCGGCCTGTGATGCAAGCCTCAAACGTCTGGGTGTGGAGCATATTGACCTCTATTATCAGCATCGTGTGGATTCCACTGTTCCCATTGAAGACACGATTGGTGCCATGGCGGACCTGGTGCGGCAGGGAAAAGTCGGATATCTGGGCATGTCTGAAGCGGGCGTGGACACGGTCAGACGGGCTTTCCGTGTGCATCCTATAGCCGCATTGCAATATGAATATTCGTTGTGGACTCGCGATCCGGAAATGGACATCCTGCCGCTCTGCCGGGAGTTGGGAATCGGGCTGGTGGCCTACAGCCCGCTGGGACGCGGATTCCTGACTGGAAGGCTCCAGTCAATACACGATCTGGCTGCGGACGATTTCCGCCGGCACAACCCACGGTTTCAGGGAGAGAATTTTCAGAAGAACTTGGATCTGCTTGCGCAAATTCGGACCCTGGCTGAGGCAAAAAATTGTACGCCTTCGCAGTTGGCACTGGCCTGGGTGCTGTCGCGCGGCAAGGACATCGTGCCGATACCTGGAACCAAACGCATCGCCTTTCTGGAACAGAATGTTTTAGCTGCGCAAGTCGTTATTTCACAAGAAGATATGGAATTAATAGAGGCTGTTATGCCATGTGGAATTGCGGCCGGTGACCGGTATCCGGCGGCGGGAATGGCGGCGTTGGGACGGTAAAATAACCGCGGCAAAAAAAAGTCTTAAAAACGAACATTATTATTTGACTTTTATTAAAGATTATCGTAATATTAACCCGTCGGCGTGAGGGATTGGTTTCTCTATGAAAAATCCCAAGCGTAAAAGATCAAAAAAGGCCGGGCTTTTCAGGGTCCCGTCCGATTTGTAATGCTTGAATGCGTAGGCGCTGACTGTCGGAAGGGAATGGGAGATTTGTTGTGAATCGCTTGTCGCAATCGCGGCTGATTTCCGGCAACTCTTCTACACGGGTATGGGTTTATAATCAGCTGGCGCGGAGTTGGTCTTCGTGCCCTGTTTCAGAGGTTGTTGATTCTGGCGTTGTTTCTTTAGTTCAACCGTTTTGGAGAGTTACCATGGCTTCTCGCAGTTTTTCGTCTGTTGGTATCGTTGGTGCACTGGCAACTGTTGCGGGACTCGGCTTTGCCGCCACAGCTATGGCCACGCCGGTATTGAATATCACCACCAGCTCGGGCGGTTCGGTATCTCCGACGCTGACAAGCCTTGGGGGCGGTGCTTATGCGGCATCGCCTGGAACAGTAGGCGGATTCACCTGGGGGCGGATTGATTTGAACGTTTCATCGGGCAGTTATGACCAGCTCGCTTTGCAGGTCAATTCCGTCGCGAATAACAATCCGCAAGTGAACACTAATGCCACGATTACCTTTTCGGCTTCAGAGTCCGGCCTAAGTGCCAGCCCGAATTCGTTTCTTTCAATTCAAGGATCGGGATCGGTGACCGCCACGGGCGCAACTTCCAGTCAGACCGCGGATATTTTTGGTTCCGCCGTGGCTGGTTCCGGTACTGTCGGAATTCAGAATTCAGGCGCTCTTTCCCTCAAGCCTTCACCCGGATATCCCTCTACATCGATTGGCTACACCGCTTTAGGGCAGAACCTAAGCGCCTACACCGGTACTCTCACGCTCAACACAAGCACCAGTCTTACCATCGATTCGGGTATGCGGGTAAACGGCACTGTCGCGGTAATGAACCTGGACACCACCACCGTCGGCACACCGGAACCAGCCACGATGGGCCTGTTCGCAGTTGGCGGTTTGGCGTTGCTGGCGATGGGTCGCCGTCGCATGGCCTGAACTGGGCCTTGTAACCGCAACCGGGCCTTGCAAACTTTTAGAACTCTTTAAACCCTCAGATTCTTATCTGGGGGTTTTTTATTGCGCACGTTTCCCCTTAATCTTGGGGGATGGTGTCCTGGCCGATGGTTAAAGTGTGAATCCAACCGCCTTATGAAATCCCATAAGCTACGAATTCCAAAAAATTACAACCGAAACCCAGCTTAGGTTTTTCGGGGGGCTTGGTGCCAGTTGCAACGCCGGATTTTGGATTGCCGTGTTCCTGTTCAACTTAAAGGGTGCCGCGCTATATTGATAAATCCACCAGCCAAAACGGATATTTGGCTCCGATTTAGCTTATTTTAGCACCTGTAGGGGTGTGGTTCGAAGTCCTTGGGCGCTACGATGTTCAAAAAAGTGCCCCGTTCAGTGGCAATTTTCACAAACCTTTGCTATCTTACGTAATTCTGATTTCCCGCACGAATCAGGCGGCGCGGCCGCGGTGTTGGAAATCGACCATCAGGATCGGCTTTGTGCCCGGCTGGTAATGGACCGTCGGCGGGCGGTTCCCGGTGTAAAAAATAGATAGGCGGAGTTTGCGCGTGCCAAAACAAAAAACCCACAAAGGACTCAAAAAGCGGGTCAAAGTTACTGCAACCGGCAAGGTTAAATTTCACAAACACAACAAGGGGCATTTGCAGAGCGGCAAATCCGGCAATCGCCGGCGACGCTTGCGCGGTACCACCGCCCTGACCGGTCCGTTTGCCAAAAAAATGATTACGCTGCTTGGACCGGGCGCGTAACCGCCTGGTGAATTAAACATTGGCTTTTTCCATCTTGCTGGCGTCGTTGGGCGTCTGGCGGTGGAAATGAATTTGAAAATAGTTATCTTTTAGAACAAGAGGTTTGATATGCCACGCGTAACTATCGGAGCCGCTCGTCACAAGCGGCACAAAAAGCTGCTCA
>JAJZEY010000454.1 GCA_021805585.1 Planctomycetota bacterium | reverse complement strand
GTTAATGCGACAGGGGCCAGCGCCGGCGTTGTCCAGGGCGACGCCATATGAGGCCATTCGCACCAGATCACAGTTGCGTTCCATGCCGATCATAAAAGCGGTTTCAGCCAAAGTGGAACGAAAATCGCCGTAGCGTGCCCTGGTGTTGCCGACGGCATATTCGCCGACAAATAATTCAGGCCCTCGCCGTGAAACGGAATCAAAGCGATGGAAGTTATTCAAAAACCATTGCTGATTGAAATAAAAATGCTGGTCAACAATTTTAAGGTGGCCCGGTGGAATACCGCCCCAGTCGTCCGCAATTTGAATCATGTCCGGAAATGCTTTGCGCAAGGCCCGGGCCATGATGGGATAGTTGTGATGATAGGATGGCCCGCCATTTTCATTACCGATTTCAACCCACTTTATTCCGAAGGGTAACGGATGGCCGAATCGCGCCCGCAGTTTTCCCCAGTGGCTGGAAACCGGATCGTTGGCAAACGCAACGGCGGTCAGCATTCGATGAATAAATGGCTGAAGCTTTGTTCCCGGAATGGTCTGGGAATTCCACAGCAGACCGGCATTGGTGCAATATAGCGGCGCGGCCTTGATGCGTTGCGCCAATTCCATCCAGCCCATGAATCCGAACCCGTCCGTATCACGATATCCCCAGAAATTCACATGGCCGGGGCGGTCGATCATCGGTCCGACGGTTTTTCGCCAGTGGTAGCTGTCCGCCAGTGAATAGCCTTCAATAAAATTGCCGCCGGGAACCCGTAAAAATCCGGCGTGAAGCCTTGCCAGAAGCCGCACAATGTCGTGACGGAAAAATTCGGGTCGCCCCGTTTTTGGGGAAAGGGGGAACATCAAAATCAGGTTCAGATGAAAAACAGCCGGGCCGGTTGTCAGGAATTGCAGCGCGCCGTGGCGCGTGGTCCCGGTCGCCGTCAGGCGGCAGGTATAACGCTTCCATGTGTTGCCGACAATGGTCAGCGCATGTTGCGCATACCGCTTTGTGCCGGCGGCGTTGGCAAGTTCAATATTCAGCGGTACGGTCCCGGTTTGCCCGGCGCGGGCGTAAAACGAAACCTCATAGGCCTTACCGGTGTTAAGCGGCATTCCCCAGTATCCGGTATTGGCCACGCCACCGGCCCCGCCGCTGACGAAGACCCGCAAAGAAAGCCGGTGTGCCGGCGAAAGCGGCTGTAAAGTTTGCAATTTCAGTTGAACCGTGGTGCCCGGCGGGTGAATTGATTTCCAGGCCAGCAGTGGGCCACCCCGCGGCGGATTGTGGCTGTGGCCATCCGGACTGATCCATTTTCCATTTACCACCTTGCAATCGGCGGGGGGGACATCGTTTTTGAAATCCGGGTTTTGAATCATCTGGGCGTACAGGCCGCCATCCACATCATGGCAAATGTTTTCAATAAAAAGCCCCCACATGCGAGGGTTTTCCGCCCGGCCGGGACCACCAGCGTTAATCCGCACCGTTGCATGCGGTGCGGCGATGGCGGCTTCTGTCATGAATCCGCATAGCAAAAGCAGGGTGGCATAAAGCGCATAACGAAACGGTATCCATGAATGTTTAATCATAATTAATGAATATTATAAAGTGATTGTAAAAGTTACAAGTCCGCAGCGCATGGTGATCCGGCGGATTCCCCCGGCGACCGCGGGATAGTGGGCGGAATCAGCCTTACACCCGCGACGGAACATCGGGTGCCGACCCGGATATGTGCGTCATGGGGCGGGGCGGACATTTCCTGTCGGCCACGTGGTGTCAGCTCGGTTGCGTGAATTCGCGATAAAGAGCCGCATAGGTTCCCTGTTTTTCCAGAAGCGACTGATGCGTGCCGGATTCAATGATGTGCCCCTGATCCAGCACCAGCACCAGATCGGCGCTGGTAATGGTGCTTAACCGATGCGCCACCACAAATGTGGTCCGATTGGCAATCAGCTTTTCCATGGCGCGTTGTATCAGCAATTCGGTGGCGGTGTCCATGGCGCTGGTGGCTTCATCCAGCAGAAGAATGCGCGGGTTCGCCAGAAACGCGCGGGCGAAACAAATTAACTGCCGCTGACCAAGACTAAGGGATGAACCGCGTTCTCCAACTTCGGTGGCAAAGCCATCTTTCAGTCGCAGAATCGCATCGTAAGCGTTTAATTGCCGGGCCGCCTCCATGACCAGCTGCTCGGTTGCCTCCGGACGCGCATAGCGGATGTTGTCCAGCACCGTTCCGCTGAACAGGTAATTATTCTGTGAAACAATCCCCATCTGCCGATGCAGACTTTCGCTTTGTACTTCGCGCAGGTCAAAGCCGTCAATAAGAATTCGCCCGCTTTGCGGCTGATAGAATCTGCAAATCAGGCTGACAATGGTCGATTTTCCACAACCGGTCTCTCCGACCAGGGCGATTGTTTTGCCGGCCGGAGCGGTGAAGGAAACGCCATGCAGCACCGGCTTTGCCGGATCGTAGCCGAATACCACATTTTCAAACACCACCTGGCCGCTCACGTGCGGCAGAGGCCGCGCTGTGGGTGGGTCGGTCACTTGCGGCCTTTCGGCCAGCAGTGCCTGCACGCGTTCGGCACAGGCCATGGCCATCATGGTGTCGTTGTAGAAATTTCCAAAATTAATGACCGGCCCCATAAACCAGTCCCAATAGACATACAGTGCGATCAGTTCACCTACAGTCATGGGGCGACTGGCCGGATCGCGTGAAGAATGAAACACCAGATAAGTTCCCAGCAACAGAATGATCACGCGACCCACAAAGCCCACCACATTCAGCAGCGGCTGATAAATGCCGTTAATGTGTGCGGCCCGCATGTTGTTGGCGGTATTGTGTTCCTGTAGGCCATTAAAGGCGTCCAGGTTCTGGTCCTGACGGTTAAACGCCGTTACCACGCGCATGCCGGAAATATTTTCCGCCAGATTTGTGCTCACGCGTGTATAGGCTTCGCGCACGCGGCGCCAGGCCCCGCCCACCCGTTTTCGGTAAGTCATATTCATGAAGTAAAGCACAGGCCCCAGCCATAGCACCGCAAGTGCGATACGCCAGTCCATGATAATAAAGATAATCGCAACAACAATCATGAGTGACAGATTTCCGACCAGTGTATTAATACCCCAGACGATGAAATTACTCATGGAGTCAATATCACTGGTGCCGCGCGTCAGAATGCGCCCGAATCGGGTTCGATCGTAATAATTCATGGACAGTTTCTGCAGGTGGCCAAACACACTTCGCCGCAGATTAAATATGACCTTCTGGCCAATCAGCGTGGTATGCCATATCGCCATCCGCTGGAGCAGCAGTGCAATTCCCATAGTCAAAGCCCAGACCAGTATGGTCAGCACAATATTGATGTACGCGCGATCGGTCTGATTCAAATTCAGCAAATACTGTTTCCATGCCGGGGAACATATCCCGGCGGCCCCCAGCAGCATGGACCCGAAAATATTCCAGGTCTTGCCCGGAATATCCACATCAATCAATTGTTCCATGTAACGCGGCGTCAGAATTTCCAGCAGGGTGACGCTTAGTCCTATCAGCGTGGTAACGGCATATTGCGCCTTGAACGGACTCATCCAGCCCAACACGCCGCGCACCACTTTAAAGTCCAGCGGCTTGTAGTCCGCTTCCAGATCATCCGGTACGGAATGAATTTGCGGACTGGCAGGGGACGCGGGTTCGGCGGCCCGTGGGGATCGGTTTGGCCTTAACCAGTGGAAAAAGGCAAACCGTTTCCCCGCCGGCCTGGAATTCCGTGGGCTTTGCGGATCGGTTGGTTGTATATTCATTGGGCCGCCTCCCCGGCAAACCGCGTTTTGTGCGATGATTCCGCCGGCAAAAGACTAGGCGACCTGCCCAGCAACTGCACTTCGGCAATAGAGCGGTAATGCCCCGGCTGGGACATGAGCTGTTCGTGCGGCCCCATTTGGGTGACGCGGCCATCCTCTAAAACCACCACCATATCGGCGGCCTTGACCGTGCTCAGGCCATGGTCGCTCACAAA
>JAJZEY010000589.1 GCA_021805585.1 Planctomycetota bacterium | reverse complement strand
GCTCCGGCCATGCCGTTGCCAATTATCACCAGCCGTTGTGTGTTGTTGCGAATCATGGTCAAACTCCCGAAAAATCCATCCGCCGCCCACCACCGACGGACCGAAAAATTACCGTCGGATCGCCGCCGCTGCGGAGCGGCCTAATCCGTCCGCCGCCGGCATAAAAACAGGACTGATTGCCTTTGTCCCCGCACTTATGCCCGCGGCCGATGCCGCTTTCCTTATTCCGGGCGAACTTGGTGAGGAATCTTGATGGCGTCGTCTTGCGCGGCGCTGGGCGGCTGGTTGATTCACCACCGCCGCCGATGCCGCAACCGATGCCCCGCCCGCGGGACTATTTCGCGGCGGCCCGCAGGTTTCATCTTTCATGGTCAGCACGCCGCGCCGCAGCGGCATATCGGGAAAATCGGTTGGCGGTGGGGCCATGCCAAGTTTTGCAGCCTGCACGCGATAGAAGTCTGATCGCAAAGACCTTTCGGAAAGTTCCCGCACCGGCGCGTCAGCCGCCAGTTCACCCCAGCGCATCATCTGGCGCAGCATCCAGACCACATGCGTGCAGGAAGGAAATGTGTACGCATCGCCCCAGTTTCGCAGGAACCAGTCCTTGGGTCGTGCGCGCTGTGCCGGCGCACCGCCGGTGCCGGGCGAATCGGCCCGCAGGCAGCGTTCCAGAAGCTGGGCGCTTTCATTTAAATATTCCGGTTGGGAAAGAATGGCCGCGATTTCCGCCGTGTTCACCGGATTTTGGCAGAACCGGCAGGCCTGGATTATGGCACCCACCGCTCGGCTGACTTCTTCCGCATGCTCCCGCACAAAATGCTGCCGCACCGCCAGAATCTTTTCCGGATGCGCCGGCAGAATATCCGTGGAGGCGGCGATAACCGTCCCCCATTTCTGCTCCTGTGCCAGCGTCCCCCACGGTTCGCCAACGCAGAACAAATCGATATATCCGCGGTCCATGTGTTCGGCCACCTGCATCGGTGTAAGCTGGCATAGCTGCACATCGCGGTCGGGGTTCATGCCGCCTTCGGCCAGCCAATCGCGTAACAAATAATGATGCATGGAAAAGCTTGACACATGCGCGCAGACGATTTTCCGTCCGAACAGCCCGGTCCGCACCAGATTCCCCAGCGCCGCACTGGATGTAATTCCCATTTCCGCCAGGTGCCGCGATACCGCCAGTGTATTGCCGCCCGCGCCCAGCTCCATCACGCCCACCAGCGGTTCGACAAAATCACCGCGACCCAACTGGCTCATAACCGCCATGCCCATAAGTGCATGGCTTGCGTCCAATAATCCATACGTCAGCTTGTCGCGAATGTTGATCCACCCGATCTCGCGGTGCAGCGTAGCGTTCACCCCGGCAGCGGCGAAAAAGCCCTTCTCCCGTGCAATGATCAGCGGAGCGGCATCAATCAGGCGGACAAATCCTATGCGCATGGCGTTTTCCTTTTACAATCAAACCCCTGCCGCGCCGCACACTTTTCGTTGACGGCCCCCGGCACCAAGTCTGATTCCCAACCAGCGGCAAATCCTATGCCACGCCGGCTCGCGGCCCGTTTCCACCATGCTCCGCGCTTTGCGATCCTCTGGCGGCAGGGCTTGCCTTGGGTGCGGATTCCCGCCAGCCTGCCGCCCTTTCCCGACATTTGCATTCTGCCAGCTTCTGTACTATAAATCCAACTCATGGATAAACTGTTTAGGATTATTTTTAATCATAGGTAATGCATGGATGATGTGCATCAGTTGCGTATATTTCAGGCGGTTGCCCAACAACTAAGCTTTACCCGGGCCGCCGATTCTTTGCGGCTGACCCAATCCGCTGTCAGCCATCAGATTGCCGCCCTGGAAAAGCAGGTTGGATGCCCGCTTTTTCTGCGCGCCGGTCGCACCATTACCCTTACCGAGCCGGGACAGGTTTTGCTTAACCAGGCGCAGCGGGTATTCACCGCCATTGCCGAAATGAAGGATGCCGTCGCCACCGCCGCCCGGCCGGATATTGGCCGCATCCGTATCGGTGCGCCGGCGACGGCGTGTCAGTTCATTCTTCCCGCCGCCTTGCGCGAGTTTTCCGAAAGTTATCCATCCTGGAATCTGGCCATTACGCCCGCCGATTCACCGCAGGCCGGTCAATTGCTTACCGAAGGTCACATTGATCTGGCCATTGTTTTGTGCGGGCCAAAATCTCGGCAGTTGACCTATGAACCGCTGCTGGAGGATGAACTTGGGTTTCTGGTAAATCCGCTTCATCCCTGGGCGCGGGCGAAAAAGGTGGATAAGGCCGAACTGGCCCGCCAGCAATACGTGCTTTATTCGCGCCACAGCGTCACGTTTCATATTGTGGATAATTATCTTGCCCGCAATGGCGCTCCCCTGGGACAATACACCGAACTTGGTTCCATGGAGGCCATCAAGGAATTGGTCAAACTTGGCCTGGGCGTAAGTCTTCTGGCTGGCTGGATCGCCCGTCGCGAGGTTGAAGCGGGTGAACTCGTCTGGCTCCGGCCACCCGGTGCGCGACTCTGCTGCACATGGTGCACGGCCTGGAAGGCCGGCCGTCAACTGCGTGCCGCCGAACACACGCTTTCAAGCCTGTGTAAATCCTCCGCACGCGAGCTTGTGGTTCCAAAATAACGCGGCCTTCGAAGTTTTTCGTGCGCATCTGTTTTATTGAATTCCAATCAATTTTGGGTGGTTTGCCCAGGTTTATTTCTTAAGCTGTTTTGGTGGAGACTTTTTCCTCTGGTTGGCAACCTTATGGCCTGTGCAAGAACCAGTTCGGGTTTTTGCGGTCGGCCCTGGGGAACCAGCGGATATGGCGAGGGTGCGAATACTCAAGCGGAACAAGAGCCTGGGGCGAAAATCTTGCCTGACGGCCATGCTCGGCGGCCAGGATGGCCGCCCCGCAACATTGGGGGGCGGGCGTCTCGCCGGACAAGTCATCGCGATCGGTGCCCAAGATGGCCGCTCCCCAATTGAATACCCAAATGGATCACCGGGTCGCGGACACCGGCGCGCCAGCGGTGCCGATGTTCTATTGCCACCGGCAATCGCACCGGCAGTTGCGTTTAAGGTCTAAGCCCGGATTTAATTTTGCATTAGCCCTAAGCCAAGATAACCGTTGGGATAATTTCCTGCACCTTTGGAAGCTTAGACCTGCGGCATAACGTGTCACGCACCCCCGTTCAGTCAGATCGCGGAAAAGGAACGCGGAAAATCAATTCAACTCCTCGAATGCCTTGCCGACGCCATTACCTCCACCTACGATCTTGGCGGCCGACTGGTCAGCGTGTCGGACGCGGCCTCCACCACCACCTATTCCTACGATGACGCCTCCGGAGCCACTACAAAAACGGTCCAATCGGGTGACGGCGTAAGCACCACCACCTCCGAAATCGTCGATCCGCTAGGCCGCCCCACGCAAATCACCGATCGCAACGGCAATGTGCACCAATACATTTATGACACACTGGGCCGCCAAACCAGTGATATTGTGGTCACCTTGGGGGCCGGTGTGGATGGCAGTGTCCGGAGAATCGACACCAGTTACGACCCGCAGGGGCTGGTGGAACAGCTTACCAGCTTCGCCGATACCGCAGGCACGCAAATCGTCAATCAGGTGTTCAACCTGTACGATGGCCTGGGCCAATTGGCGTATCAATATCAGGCGGTCAGTGGCCCAGTGGATGTTTCCACCACCCCGGTGGTACAATACGACTATGGCAACCTGAACAATGGGAGCTTGCTTACCGCAATGGTGTACCCGAACGGCAGAACAATTAATTACAACTACAATGGTGCCAACACCAACGGCGCTTTGGATGCGGCGATTGGCCGCCTGGACAGCATTTCGGATGGTGCCAACTCCGGCGACGTTGGCCAAGTTCTTGAACAATATAGCTATCTTGGTTTATCCACAATTGTCGCAAGAAATCACCCGCAAACGGGCATTAACTTAACGCTGGTCGGTGCCAGCGGCAGCGTAGGCTCCGGCGGCGATCAATATG
>JAJZEY010000297.1 GCA_021805585.1 Planctomycetota bacterium | reverse complement strand
GGGATTGCGGGCGGGTAATTTAGTGCCGTAACTCCTCCAGCGTCAGCACGGCATAAGTTGTGGCCATGATTCTGTTTCCCTCCAGCCAACTGCCGCTGGTGCGGTTTTGCCAGCCGCCATCGGCCCGCTGCATATCCGCCAGGCGGTGGGCCAGTTCGCTTCGCCAATGATGGCGGATTCCGCGGTCATCCACAATTGTGCGCTGCCCTGAAGCTCGCAGCACTTCCGCAGCCGTTAAGTAATAGTAAAACAACCCGCGCGTGGTTCCCTCCGCCGGGTTTACCGCCAGGGTGTAGTGCCGCTTAAGCCATGCCAGCAGGCGGCGCGTGCGCACCTCATGGGCGGAAAGGCCCGCATATACCATGCTTTTCAATTGGCTATAGGTGATATTGCCGTAATTCGTCAGTCGCATGCCTGCGCGACGCTCATGCGGGTCTAGGGATGGTGCATTCAATGGCGACATGGCGAATGGCGCAGCGGGCGCTTCGTCGGGTGCCGTGGCGGTGGTCGCCGATACTTTCTCCGGCTGTTCGGCCATTCGCAAGGCTGCCTCCAAAAGTCCGGTCTGGCCGCTCTGGTCCGCCCGGGCGTTCCAAAAAGTCCCGGGTATCCTGGTTTGGCCGCCGGCGGTTGTTTGCCGACGGCTGCCGAACCATTCTTGAATTCTCTGGTTCGGAAGGCGGTTGGCGCGGCGAAGAAAAGCCTTTGCCGCGGCAATCTGCCGCCCAATCCGAACGGTATGAAAATAACCCAACGTGCGCATGACGATGGCGGTGTTGTATAGCGGTTCGGTATTGCCATAAAACCCGCCATCGGCATGGCGCTGGGTTTCAATAAAGGCAAGTCCGTGCGCCACCGGCACGCTGTGGATCGAATAACCATCCTGAATAAGCGCTTTCATGGCCAAGGCCGTTACGGCCGGTCCATAGCGCCCCAGCCACGCACCATCCGCATCCTGCCGTTTCAGCAGAAAGGCAATGCCGGTTTGCCGGCAGTGAGCCAGGGACCGCGCCCCTGTTTTTGTCCGCGCCCCCGACGTGCCGACGGCCTTAATTCCGGCAGCGTCGGCGGCTTTCGCCCGCAGCGTTACCATGGAAATGCAGATCGCCGCGGCCAGCAGGCACAAACCGCATAATGCCAGGTATTTGCGGGAAAACATTTGCATGGAACCGCTGGTCGGTTGCGTGAGTTGCACAATGCGAGTTCGCAATTCCGACTGGCGCGTAACCAGCCCCACGGCCAGGGCCGCGGGCCGTTGCGATGGGCACATGTGCGCCGCATGCAGCAGGTGCCGGGCATAGGCGAGTGGCCCACCGCACAAGCCGGCGGCACAGTTATCCGCGATCAGTTCACGGTCCCGGCCAATGCGTCGCCGAAGCAGGTGCACCAAAGGGTGATAAAAATAAACAGCGCCGGCGATGGCCGCGACGAATTGTGACCAACCGTCCCGCCTGATCAGATGGGCCGCTTCATGGCGGAAAATCGCGGCGAGCGTTTCATGTGGACAATGGCGGGCCAACTGTGGCGGAATAAGTACATACCGCCGCCAGATGCCAAAGGCAATGGGCGACGCAATGTCCGGTGCGATACGCAATTCCGCCGCAACGCCCCGCCGAGTGTAATGGCCCCCGGATTCAGCGGAAAGCAAACGCCGCGCAGCGGATTGCCAGATCGCCAGTACATCCGGTTCGGCCGCGATGGATCGCCAGACCAGGCGGCGCAGCAGAATGGCCGCCAGCAGCAGTCGCAGCAGACACAACGACACGCCGGCGGCATACAGCAATTCAACAAGTCCGATCGGTGGCAGCAGCGATTTAATGGTTGCCAGTAAACCGGCCGCACATCGGCGGCATTGCACAAGCAGGGGGGATGCCGGTGGCGCTCCTGGTGCCATGATGGCGCTGGCAGATTGCATCGCGCTGCCGGAAAAATGCCGAATCAGGCCGATATGCAGCCGCGTGGTACTGTCGCCTGGCACTGCGGGATGGGTTTTCGCGGCAAGAATGCCCAACGACCAGGGGCGAATTCCGGGAATGGCCGCCAGTATCGCGACAAGCAATACTGCCAGCAGAATTCCCTCGGCCAGGCGCTGCCGGAGCGGAGCTGACCGGAGGCGCAGCAAGACTGGCGTGCCCAGACCGAGCAGTGCCGTGGCTGCGAAAAAACTCTCCAGCAGCCAATGACCCAGCAGGGGAATACCGTGTGTCAGCATGCCCGAAGGACCAGTCATTTTCCTGGCTCCTTCGGGCGGGCCGCAGCCGCGGGATGGGGATAGGTTGCGGTTTTTCGGGCATTATCTATAAGCCGCTCCAACTCGCGGCATTCACCCTCGGTCAGGCCCCGATCGGTTACGGCGTGAAGCACAAGCTGATCCACCGCTCCGTCGCAGACCGTTTGCAAAAAGCGCGACACGGTGCGCTGGCGTGTATACAAGGGTTTATATATGAATGCCCTTCCCGCAGCCACATGTTCCACCAGGCCTTTGTCTTCCATAATACGCAGAAAAGTCTGGACGGTATTTTGGGCCAGCGGGTCATGTGCCGTCATGCGTTCGTGCACGTCGCGCACGCTGGCCGGGCCGAAATCCCATAGGATTTTGAGTATCTCCAGTTCGCGCTGGGTGGGGGCGGATTCGTGGGATTTGGACATAATGGGCCTGCCTTTTTATTATCACCTAAGTTTTTAGGTTATCAAGGATAAGCCTGCGCGTCAAGCTGACAAGAGACGACGCCGGGATGCCGGGGGTCTGCCCGCTTTTATCGGGAATAGGAAATATTGCATAGAGGAAGCGGGGCACCGGCGGGAAAGCTTTCCCAAAAAGTCATTTCCCTTCTTGCGACGACGAAGCGGGCCAGCATTGCCGCGGCAACGCGGATCAGGAGAATTGAGAACAGGTGAGTCTCAGAAGAGCAACTTATTAAGCCGGCGGCATCGTGCCGCCGCGATCGGAACAGCAGATAGCCAAGCAGGTGAAAATCCCGATATGCCGAATCATGCCGCACCGGGATTTCACCTCCTGGCTCAATAGAGCGACTGGCGGACCGAGGTGACTGTGCTACCGCCCAAGGTGACACAGGCATTTCCGCCTGTGCTTTAACCACGGACAAGAGTGTCTGCGTCCAACTGGGACACCCACAGACAAGAATGCCTGCGCCACCGAATCGGCAAAAGGCGGCAACTGTCATTCCGGTATCACCAGGGCACAAAGTTATCGGAAGGCAAAATGCGCTTTATCGCGCAGGTGCCGAACAATTCACAGGCCGTGCGGAATGAAGTCTGCGGTGCAAACCCGGTGGAATTCAGTTGGAGGTTGATTCCGCCGGGTCCCGGCGCTAACATCCAAGCGGTTTAAGATGCCGTGCGTTATTTTTTCAGGAATATGATTGATGCCTCATTCTCCGCAACCGCGTACCGTTGGCCAGTTAAAAACCACCGGCTATAAGCCAACGACCGTCAAAGATGAATTGCGCCGCAACGTCATCGCCCGGCTGCGCAGCGGAGAGGCCCTGTTTCCCGGACTTGTCGGTTATGAAGATTCCGTGATCCCCCAGGTCGTGCACGCCCTTCTTAGCCGACATGACATGCTGTTTCTTGGCCTGCGGGGCCAGGCGAAAACCCGGCTCTTGCGCATGCTGCCGGATCTGCTCGATGAATGGATACCCATTCTGTCGGAATCCGAAATTCCGGATGAACCGCTTGCCCCGCGATTTTCCGCAGGCCGGCGGATTGTTGCCGAACAGGGCGATGATGCCGCAATTCACTGGCTGCACCGGAGTGCCCGCTACCATGAAAAACTCGCCACGCCGGATGTGACCATCGCCGACCTGATCGGTGAAATTGACCTGGTACGCCACGCCCAGGGTAAATTTCTTTCCGATGAATCCACCATGCACTTCGGACTGATTCCCCGCACCAACCGCGGCATATTTGCCATGAATGAACTGCCGGACCTGGCACCGAAAATTCAGGTGGGGCTGTTTAACGTGCTGGAAGAACGCGATGTGCAG
>JAJZEY010000602.1 GCA_021805585.1 Planctomycetota bacterium | reverse complement strand
GCTCATTTGGGTGGGGATTGACTGATGTGCCCAATCTTGACCCGCGATATCGACCAGACCCGAATATCCGGAGCAAAACCGGCGTCCGGCAGCTTGTATTTCCCGGCCCAATTGACCGCCTGATCCGCCAGGGAACGGGCATTTTTTGCCGTGATGCCGCGAAAATAAATATGGCGTATGAATCCGCCGCGTCGTCCGCCCCATTTCATGAAAATAATATTGGCACCATTGCCGAATGTATTGTTCAGCGCGCACACGTCGCGGATTCCGCCGGACATTTCACTGCCGAATCCGATGTTATGTGAAAGCCAGTTGTTTTGAATAACAACATTTTCCGTTGGGCGACCCCCATTGACCGCCCAGCCGTCGGCATTTTTTCCACTTTTGATCACAATATTGTCATCATCCGTGCGGATATGGCATTTCTGAACCAGCACCTCTTGCGAGGAATCCAGATCAATTCCGTCGTCCATATTCAGCCTGTTGTTGTGTACCAGCACATGTTGAATGGTGACATTGCTGCAGAAACAGGGGTGACTCGTCCAGAACGGTGAGTGACGGAAGGTAACGCCACTGATCAGAATATTCCGGCAGAATTCCAGATCACAGAATTCCGGCATCAGGTGGTATCCCGGTCCCATGACCCGCGTCCGCATCGCGGGCAGATGATTGGCCATTGCGCGAACCAGTTTGCGGTTCGCCCACTTCTTCTTAAGCTGACTTTTGTACCACCGGAGCCACGGCGAGTGCGGCCGATTGCGTCCGCCACCGAATATGCCCCGCCCGGTAATGGCAATATTCCGTTGGCGGATGGCGTAAATCAGCGGCTCGTAGTTGTAAATCCAAACCCCTTCGTAACGCACCAGCACACACCCTTTGTGCGGGCCATAAGGTACCAGATAGTCCGCCGGATTTAATCCGAATCGCACCACCGCGCCGGCTTGCACATGCAGATTCACGTTGGATAAAAGCCGGATAGAGCCATTGCAGATGTAAGTGCCGGCGGCCACCTGCACCGTTCCGCCGCCCGCTTTATGGCAGGCCTCAATAGCCCGTTCAAATGCGAAGCGGCAGTTGGTGGTGCCGTCGGCAATCGCGCCATATGCGGTCACACTAAATTGGCGGTCGGGGAATGTCGGTGGATGAATCTTGGCCAGAATGTGGTGATATAGTGCCCTGTTCCAGCGCGGCGTGCTTGACGCGGGCGCTGTGGCACGCAATCCGCCGTCCCCCCAGGCTTGCGTCAGACAGCAGAAAAAGGCAAGTGGTGCCCATACGCATAACAGCACACGCGATATTGTCGGCACGTCATTTCTCCTGACTGGACCGGTGGAATTGTACCATAACCGCAAATCGCCGACGGGCTTCACGCGTTCCGCCTGATCGAATTGAAATGGGGTTGGCGAAAAGCTTCTTGACAAACGCAAGCCGGTTGTTTATTCACGAATTATGGAACAAAATGATCCGCAATCTGTCACTGGCCATTCGCCTGGTCCTGAAAAAAACCTGACCGACCCGGCTGGCAAACCGGCTCCCTGGTATCAACCCGCACCGTGGCAATTTGATCTGGCATGGCCGCGATACCTTAAATTAACCGCAGTGCTTCTTCTTCTGGCCGTCGCATTCGTTTTCGATACGCCGATTGCCCGTTGGTTGTATCAGCATCCGGTAGTCTTCAAGTCAGATGTGAATCTGGAATTGATCTGGGCCATGCAGTTTGGTCAGTGGACCTGTTCGGTCATTGTGATACTGGCTGTTGCGCTTATTGACCCTCAGGGACGGCGGCGGGCGATTGCCTTGGCCACTGGTTGTTTAAGTGCCGTGGCGTGCTGTTATTTATTTAAGGGACTTTTCGGCCGCACCAGACCATGGGTTTTGCATAACGGTCTGTATCACTTTCTTGGCCCGGCGTATGGCTTCGGTCATGGCGCATCATATCAATCCTTCCCCAGCGCACACACCAGCGGGGCGTTCGCCCTGGCGGCGGGCCTTTCCTGGTTTTATCCGCGCGGGCGTGGATTGTTCTATTTTATGGGCCTGGTGGTGGCATGGCAGCGTGTCATGCGGCATGCGCATTTTCCTTCGGATGTTGTCGCAGGCGGTTTGCTGGCGGTCATCGTGGTCAGGACCGCGCTTTGGCTGGGTTGGCCCGGAAAACTCATCGCATTGTTTCCCCGGCAATGGCAGGCCTGGATTTTTACCGATAACGAAACGCGCGCCAGCGGCAAACCTGAAAATGGAAAATTTGGGCGGCCGGCATAAAGCCGCCGCATTCCTGTCCCGCGAATTTGACGTAAACCAAAAAATTGATTGTTGCCGGGCCGTGGCGTTACCTAACTCCAATGCCGACGTGGAAGTTCATCGCGTGATAGAGTTCCATGAAGTTATCGAACGACACGTTGTACGTCGTTCGCGCGCGGATAAATACACCAACTGACGCGTGGCCAGACTCGAGTGCCCTGACCCTGGTCGCGCGGGCAGCCAGGCCGTTTCCCCGGCACCAAGGCGGCCAGCAATTGTTTATCGCCTGGCTACGCCATCTCCAGCGCCAGCATATTCCAATTTCTAAAGCCCCGATGACTTAACGGAGCGCCGGTATCGGGGTCATAATATTCATTTAATGATCCACTGGTTGCAAGGTCTGATGCCAAAAGTGACAACCTATATCAGGACGTGACACCTCAAAGGATCCGAATTTGCAACGTCAATCATAATGGCTATCCGTCCATCCTTGGCTTGATGGTCGAAAAAATTCAGCAGCCTTCCCCGCACATGGCGTCCAATGTTTTTTAACAGATCACGGTCGCCCGCCAGTTGGGCGGATCGAAAGAGCCCTATACTTGTCCATAAGGTGTCCCAGTCCCACAATTGGGTGGAATAGGCTTTCCCCGGCAAGCTTGGAGAAATGCTCGGATGACGCAATATCCCCTGCGCCGGGCGTAACAGTCGAGGGGCCACCCCGTGAAAATAGGCCAGCAACTTTTCCGCCGCGACTTGGCGCGCGGTCGGCGAAGGGTTTGGTTTATTGGGCCCAGCGGGTTCGCCCTTCACCGAGCCAGCCGCCAGCGTCGCGCTGCTCTTCACGACTCCACTGCGGGAAGCAACGCCCGTCGCCGCCAGACCCGCGAGTAAACTACGTCGTGAAAAATGTTTCATTTTCGCATTACCTTTAAAACACTAAAAGAGGCATCCACGGTTTACATCATTGTACCCGTGCATTTTCTGCCGACCTAAAGCGCCGGGTCTGTGCGGCAGGCTCATTTGTTTGGCAGCTAAGGCCACCGGATCGCAAGAATTATTTGTAAGTAAAGACTGGATTCGTGATAAAAAAACGTGAGGCGGAGCTTGCGCGCGTCTGGGGGCGAACGCAGCCGGAGAATGTGTATAACGCCACATTCCTGGAATTGGTCTGCCAGGAGTTGGGGCGGGATGCCGACGATTTCAAAAGAAGTGATTGGGTTGCGGTTCACCCAGCCCTCGGAAAAGTGAGCCTCCCGGCCAGCATCCTGATGCACAGCCATGAACAAGGTGATCGCGGATTTTGGTGGTTACGCCGCCGAACCGCCGGCTTTATACCACTCTGGTCGCAGATTTGCCGGAAAAACCGACTGCAGCATACAAAATTTCCGGAAATGTATTCAACGCATCGGCGGTAAGACTACCAAGAATGGGCCGCATCAACAGGTTGGAAAATAGATTTCCCGCATCCAGTCGGCTGGTGAATTCCCGGTACCAGGCCTGTTCATACGACTGGCCGATTGCCCCAAGTGACAGACCGTCGGCCCGCCCGGTGATTAACTTTTCGGCCAGCAGGCGGGCACTGCGCAGGGCCAAGGTCATCCCTTCGCCGATAAGTGCGTGAACTTCTCCAGCGGAATTGCCCGCATGGAAGCAGCCGTCGTGATACAAACGCCGTACACCCGGCCGCATGGGACCGCAGGAGTACCATTTATCCCGTCGGATACCGTGCCGCATGATGCGCCAAAGCCCACGATTTTCCGCCAGCAGGTA
>JAJZEY010000304.1 GCA_021805585.1 Planctomycetota bacterium | reverse complement strand
TTGGAGGTCTTGAAGGCAGTGCTCACGGGCTGGCTGAAGCCGTTGGGCTTGCCGTAGTACAGGAAGAAGTTGGGATTGGCGGAATAGGTACTGGAAAAATTTCCAACTACTTCAGTGCCGTTCACCTGCCATTGGTTGAACGGCTGGCTGACGATTGTGGATGCGGGGCAGTCATAGGTTTTCAAGAATAGCAATGACCACGCCTGCACAGCAGCGCTCGGGCCGGTCCCGCTCCAGGCGACATTATTTGGATCAACAAAATCGGTCATGGGATGACCGGAAGTATAGCTGAACAGCATAGTAGCCCAACCGACTGGCGAAGGCAGCCAGTAACTGGGACTGGCCCCATCCGGGTTGCCTGGGAAATTTGTGGGATCGTCATACACGCCAAAAGGAATTGCGCTTTCAAACGATGAACTGTATTCGGCAAGTTCCTGACCGATGGATCGCAGATTCGCGCCACAGGCCACGCTTTCCGCGGCGGCCTTGGCTTGTGCCAGGGCCGGCAGCAACAGAGATATAAGCAGTGCGATGATCGAAATGACCACCAGCAGTTCCACCAGGGTAAACCCGGCGGTGGCACCCAGGCGTTCCCGCCGATGCCCTGCTTGAGGCTGCGTGTGATGCACCATAACGTGTTCCTCCTCGAAAATCAGACCGTGTGACATGACCTGGCGAACAGAAACGTCGCCCCGGTAAACCGCATTAAACGGAATACCGGCTTGAGTAAGGCAATCCCGCGACCGCCATATCATAGAGCTAGACAGGCGAATGCTAAGGAATACACATCACACGTTGAAGTCTAGTAGGTGCCGAAATCAGCCGCCACTACGCCAAGCGCGAAAAGTTTTGCTAATAGCGCAAAGTCGGGTATCATCTTCATGAAGCCGGTCGAGGCCCCATTCGGGCATCGCCGCAAATGCTTCCGCATCTGATATTAAGGAGCCCGCATGGCCCCAAGACGCAAGACCATTCGCCGCCGAAGCAAGCGTACGCTGCAAATTGCCCTGTTCACCCAGGACCTGGGAACTTATTGGGAACAGGCGGTGCAGGGCATCGCGCGCCGTAGCCGGGAAAACGTTAGTAGTTCAATAATAATGGCCCGTTTCGGCGAGGTAACCGAAGCCGATGTATCCAAGGGCCTGGTGGATGGCGTTATTATTGACCAATGGGCCAACAATCAAAGCCTGCTCGCCAGGTGCCGGGCGGCGAGGGTGCCCGTGGTGGACATTTCGGGAGACGGCGACCGAGTCGGCGTCGGTATTATCGCCCCGGATGACCGCCTGGTTGGCAAGACCGTGGCCAATTATTTTCTGGGCCGCGGCTTTCGCAATTTCGGGTATTACGGCTTGCCTCCGGCCATTGCGACTGTATGGGATGAAAGTCGCAAGATCGGCTTTTCCGAGGCAGTACGGACGGCCGGCTTTAACTGCGCCATATTCGAGGGCACCGCGATGGATTGGGGACAAATGCATCAACCACAGCATCTGCAGGCCCTGGAAAAATGGATCATTTCTTTGTCAAGGCCAACGGCGATTCTGGCCTCTATTGACGCATTCGCCTACGAAATTTTAAGGCTGGCCCTGAAAGCTAAAATCCGCGTGCCCGACGAAATGGCCGTCTGCGGAGTGGACAACCGCGTCTGGATATGCACCCTGGCCAATCCGACCATCAGCAGCATACCACTGGATGGCCAGCGGGCGGGTAATGAAGCCATGGACATGCTGCTGGGCATGATAAAATCCGGCAGCCTGGAATCGCCACCCTGCTATATAGAACCCCTTCCTATCGTGCACAGGGAATCAACGGATACCTACGCATTCCCCGATGAAGCGGTCGTCGGTGCCCTGAACTTTATCCGAGACAATGCCCACCGGCATATCGGCGTGGAAGATATTCTGGATCACCTTCTGGTATCACGGCGGTCGCTGGAAGTTCGCTTCAAAAAACTCACCGGCGTAACCCTGCAGAACCATATCTGGTTTTCACACGTGGAACGGGCGAAAAAACTGCTGCTGGAATCCGCCCAGCCGATGTATAAAATCTGCGAAAATTCCGGGTTCCGTTCGGCTGCGGTATTTAATGTCGTATTTCGTCGGCTGGTCGGCACCACACCCACCAACTTCCGCCGCCGCACGCGCCATGGGCCGCTGTAATAATTCCCCGGCTACGCCGCCGGTTACCACCTCGTTTTCAGGAAATTGTCACAATGCCCGTGCGGCCTGCCAAGAACGCCCGTTCGGTTTGCAAATAAATAGCGCACCAGATAGCCGTCGGGGCCGCCAATGTCATCAGGGGCGGACATATTGGCTGTCCCATTTGTCGGGCGGCCAGCATTTGGGCACCCTGATGACATTGCCAGGCCGGGACGCCTGGTGGGCACAAAAATATTGCCGAATCGCAGTTTAGCGACCTTCCCGATGTAAACGGGCACACCCAATGGAATCACGTCGTGCGGCAGCCTTCGCGTAAGGACTAACTTCCGATTATTTGGCTTTGTCTTACGTGCCGCGGGCCTTGATTTCAGCCGAGGGTCTTATGACCAACCACGGATTTCGCCAATTGCGCGGATAGGGGTGACGAACTGTGGCCGCCGAACTCATGTTCAAAGATTTCAGCCGGGAGATCGTGATTGTTGATGACTTGGTTCTCGTGGACACCAAGGTGGGTTCGGCGTTCACAGTCAACCACCGTGCTTGGATGATCGGATACCTTTGTTCAGGGGTGCCGATTTCGCGGCAAGGAGGATGCTTTACTCGCCGGCTTCCGCTACAATAAGAAGATTGAATGCTCGGCAATTGGATGCCGGGCGGGAAGCCGTGACATTGGAAGTCGAGGGTCGCAATGGCCAACAAGGCATCATCGAGGCATTGGCGGGTATTGCGTTTAAGTTTAGTGCCGGTCGGATGGGTTGCATGGATATTTGCGGCCCTCGCCCTGCTTTCATTTCATGTGTCCGACCCCACCTATCTGGCCAGTTCCCCAACCTATTTTGCCACCCATGCGCACGCACAGAACTGGTGCGGCCCGGTGGGTGCAACTTTAGCGTTTGTTCTGATGAATTATGTCGGCCCGGGCATCTGGGTTGCAGTCGTGATGCTGTGCTGCACACTTTTTGTCTGGACGGTCGGCGGCAATGTCACGCAAATGGCCTTTCGGCTGCTGGGCGGAGCCGTCCTGGTAGCCGTCGGAAGCGGCCTGGCCGCGATGGCCAATATCGGGCACCAGTTGCCAGAAGGGGCGGGCGGCCTGCTGGGAATGGGCATCGCACATTTCCTGACTGTAAAATTTTCCAATATCGGCTCCACACTTATCCTTCTGCTTGGGCTGACCATTGGCCTGCTGCTGGCGGCTGATGAAATCCTTCTGGCCGTGCCCGCCCTGGCTCTGGCGATATGGGAATATCTGCCGCGCAAGAAAATCGCCCGCAATTCCAACAAAGTCGCCGAAGCCGCAATGGACGGCATTGGAGCTATGACCACTGCGTTAATTGCCTGGTGTTTTAAGCGGCCACAAAAAGGGAAGAAAAAGGGTGACAAGCTCGATCCCATGCGGTCGCTGGTAAAGATGGCACCGCGACCGCCGGTCACCATTGGCGAAGAAAAGCCGGTGGAAAATTCCGCATCAGAGATCACCACAAACGCGGAAGCTCAATTCCCGCCGCCTTCGCCAGACTCCGCTTCAACCGATTCTCCCCCTCCGGCTGAAACCGTACGACCCGAACCGGTCGTGCGCCGCCCGCGCACCAACATGGAACCGCTTTTGCCATTTAAGCCGGCCCCTCCGGCCAAGCAGGACCTCGGCAATTACCGCCTGCCGGATCTTGAACTGCTGACCGAACCGGTACCATCCAATACCGATGGCCAGGAACAGCGTGTGCGTGAAAAGGCCCGCGTGCTGGAGGAAGCTCTGCACCACTTCGGCGTGCAGGCGAAAGTGGTCGCCATCGACACGGGACCCGTCGTCACTCTGTACGAACTGGAACTGGAACCCGGCGTAAAAAGCTCCGCCGTGGTACGGCTTTCCAAAGAGATTTCACG
>JAJZEY010000248.1:2940-4044 GCA_021805585.1 Planctomycetota bacterium | reverse complement strand
CGCAACCGGATGCTCACTCAGGCTGCTCAGTTTTGGAAGCACCACTTGGGCCGGTGCGCCGCAGTCCGGCGGAAAACGCAGAGTCCAAGGGGCGGATAATTCCAGTGGTTTTGGAATAGAAGCGATCCGCGCGTGGCGAACCGCGCCGTCGGTCATGAAGAACCCGTAATGACCGGGAACAAATATCGTCGCGGACGGATTCTTTCCGGATACATGGGTAATATCAACCGACAATGGCGACAAGACCGCGGCCAGCAGATTCGCAGTCTGCCCGTCAAGGAAGCGGAGTTGTTGCTTTTTGCCCGCGATGATGGCATCAATCCGTAACGTCTTGACAACCTCAAACGCGGGATCTCCACCTATCTGAGCGATTTGTACCACCGGAAATGAGGTATGGCCCTCGTGCAAAAGCCGGGCCACAATGGCGGTCACATTTCTGGTTCGTGCGGGATCATCCGCCGGCCCATAAGTGGCGTGCTGTATGTCAATCGCCGAGGCGCGAATCGGGTTTCCAAACAGGGGGGTGTTGTTCCGAGTAATGCGCGTAATTCCACCCGCGTTTCCACCAGAGCGGCTGAATACAACAAAAACGGACTCCTTCCATTCCAGTCGCAAAGATACATGGGTCACCTTCCGCTCGGCATCCTGCGACCAGATCGCCGCCGGCTCACGGACACCGGTCTGCGGATTCCATAATTCCGGTATTCGCCCGGTGACACGAAATGTACAGTTGCCATTGACCGCATTTTCCGCCATGTTGGTGACAAAATAAATATCCGCGTCATCGGTTCGTCGATGCGCAAAGTGCAACTGTGAATCGCTGATAAAATCGGGCGGGATATTCTTCTCTTTCAGGACCTGTTGCGGCGTTTTATGCGTTATAATTCCGCCGCTTGACCAGATTTTATCAGACAGGATGGAAACTTTCTGGTCACAGGCGGGATAATCCGATAAACCCGGTGATTTCTTTGGCTTGGTCGCTCCGATAATCGTTGCACCGGCATCCGCCAGGGTTTTAATTTTGGACAGCAGGTCCACCGTCATGCACGGCGAATCAGGCAGGACCAGAATGCGGTAGGCCATGCCATCGGGCAGAACCAGGTT
>JAJZEY010000248.1:0-2930 GCA_021805585.1 Planctomycetota bacterium | reverse complement strand
AGGAGACGGAAAAGCAAAGCCTCCGCTGGACATCCATCACATTTGTAAGTGGGTATATAAGACTGATCGCCTGCACCGGGTACGGTGGGACAGCCGGAAGGCGCGCCTTCCGGCTGCATATACAACACGTCCGCCACCCAATGGCCCTGCCGCAGCATATGTTGACAGCGCGCAATGTACCTGTGCCACGCAAGAGACTGCCGCCACCAGGTCTGCGTGCGTTCATAGTGCAGGCCCCAGGGGCCCATGGAAACACCGGGCGCGACATTTAAAAACGGCTGCATGGCGTACCGATGCACCACAAAACGGTTGACGCCCTGGCAGAAAGCCCAGTCGCCAATATCCTTGACCACCGCAGGGTGTCCCTGCCAGCGCTCATTGCTGTCGGCGGTAAAAGTTTCCTGCCCGATAATCCTTCGGCCGTAAACATGGCCGGCCGAAGTCATTTCGGTCACCGAATAAGCGGCACCAAACCGGCCCCACGACCATAATTCGGACATCGGTTCCACCGCAGTGCCGCCGTAATGCATTTCGTCCACTGGTACGCCGGAATAGCCTTCTATGGACAGCCGCAGGCCGTACTTTCCCGCCAGGTTGCGCATGCAAACGGAATAATTTTCCACCAGCAGTTCTGAAATTGTTTTTCGGAGGTCCCATAGGAATCTTTCGGATTCTTCCAGGCTTGCCACAACCTGACCCGTCATGACGGGCAGCCAACGGTGAAGGTCATAACCCCGGCGGGTTTTGAAATCGTCGGCGAATGTTCGCGTCCAGTTTTGTGATCCGGTTTCCCAACTGTCAATATGCGTGCTCACCAGCGTTCCGCCGGCCAGCGGACCGACCTTGGCGATCAATTTCTTCATCAGATTGTCAAAGTGAAACGTTGTGGCCTGTTTGCTGAGTTTATCGGTTTCCAGCCCCAGTCCGCCTTCCGGTGCCGGATGATTGTCCACACCGGTTGTGGTGTGGCCAAATCTCTGAATCGTCCAATTGCCTGCCGGAGAGTCCCAAAGAAGGCGGCCGTAGGCGTTGGTGCGACCGGTCAAATCGACCACCTTGTTGAATTGAACAGTTTCGCCCGCAGCCAGCCGCGGCCAGGTTGCCTTTGCCGCTATATCATCCTGCGTCACCACTTCGGTAACGCCTGCCAGGCCCGGTATGGAGAATGGTTTTCCATGAGCTGCCGCTGATGGCGTCGGATACGCTATAACAGCGACATCCTGATAATAGCCGTCAATTCCCGCCGGTTGGGGAAGCATCATATCCAATTTGCGGCCGCCCTTGACGGCGGTGCTGGTCCACACCAGTCGCTGCATGGATAATTCCGGAGTAATCCATGGGCCGCCGCTGCCACACCAGCCGGCGTCGTTGGTCATGTTAATTTCCAGGCCCAGGCGAGCCGCCTCCGTGCAGATAAAGCCAAACATGTCGCGCCACTGGGGGCTGCCGAATCGCACCGGTCCGGGCGGGGTTCCCTGCGCAACTTCCATAATAAGTACGCCCCCGATTCCCGCCGCCTTCATTGCCTCAAGGTCCGTTGTCACGCCTTCGCGTGTCAGGTTGCCGTCCAAAAAGAACCAGTAAACCCACGGGCGGGCACTGTCCGGCGGTGCAAGGAATTCGCCGGATAAGCGATCGTACGGTATGGACTCTGGCTGATCCGATGCGACGGCCGGCGGAATGGATGATGGCACAACTTTTGCACTTGCCAAAGTTCCACCCGCCGCACCGGCAAGTATGAAGAACCCCGAAGTACCGGAAAATTTAACAAATTCGCGGCGGTTTATGTTTGGCATTTGCGTGCGTCCTTATTAAATTCAAGAGAGCATTGCAATGTGCGATGCCGGGAAAAGCAAAGTTTTGCAATCTGTCCGACAATTAAAATGCCGACAAGATAATCGTTGGCAAACGCAAATCGATACCACAAAAACGCACCGATTGTGTTTTCATTGCTTTAATTGCAACAACTTCGGGTTGGGGTGCCATATTCCGGTCATTGCAAAACTATTATTTTCCGCCCTTTGCAACGTTGCATCAGCCGTTGATGCGCCCTTCCCATGGGCTGCTGGCTGTGGCATAAAGTTTGCGCGGTATGCGGCCGGCCGTGCCGGCCAGCCGCCCGGCTTCAGTGGCCAAAGCCATGGCCGTGGCCATTTTGACCGGGTCCTGGGCACCGGCAATGGCGGTATTCAGCAGAACCCCGTCCACACCAAGTTCCATGGCGGCGGTCACATCACTCGCGGTTCCCACCCCGGCATCCACAATGATCGGATACGTCGGATCGTTGTGCTTAAGTTCTTCCAGGATAATGCGAATCGCATTGGGGTTCAGCACGCCCTGCCCCGACCCGATGGGGGAGCCGGCAGGCATCACCGCGGCGGCTCCGGCTTCTTTAATGCGCTTGCAAAGCATCACATCGTCCGAACAGTAAACCAGGACATGAAACCCGTCGGCCACAAGAATCTTTAATGCCTCCAGCGTTCCCAGTGGCTCGGGAAGCAGCGTTTTGGTATCGCCAAGACATTCGAGTTTTACCCATTGAGAACCCTGATATCCCGATCCATCCAATAATTCCCGTCCCAGCCGCGCCACACGAACCACTTCATCAGCGGTGAAACAGCCGGCCGTATTCGGCAATAAAATGTATTTTTTGGGGTCAATGAAATCCAGAATGTTGCGGCCGGAATTTTTGTCCACCAGTCTTTCGCGGCGGACCGCCACTGTGACGCAATTCGATTCGCTTGCTGCATGACACTGCTGCATCAGTTCCAGCGTGGCATACTTGCCCGTGCCCACGATCAGCCGTGATGACAGCGTATAGGGACCGATTTTCAATTGTTTGTCCGTCATGAGTAAAATAACCTTCCCAAAATATAAATTTGTGATTTGGCCCGGGCTTCGGTCAGCCTCCAGCCACCAGGGTGACGACT
>JAJZEY010000320.1 GCA_021805585.1 Planctomycetota bacterium | reverse complement strand
GTTGCAGTTTTCGCCGCAGGGCCGGCTGATGGGATTCGCCATAGGTTTCCGCCAGAAACAGCGTCGCAAATCCGTGGCCGTACATCGGAGCGCCATCCTGCGGGCCGGCAATCAGACCGGATTGCTGACAATTTTTCAGTATATACGACAGCGCTTTGGCGACCTGATTGCCATAACGCCCTTGTCGCGGCAGATTGCCGCCCGCCACAAACGCCAGGCCACCAAGTGCGGTAATCGCCACCGACCCATGATCAAATGAGCCGTCGGAATTCTGCCGCTTGGCCAGCCATCGCAGGCCTTTGTGTACCGCCTGTCGCACCGCCGGGGTTTCTTCCTGATGAATCGGACTGACTTGACCAAATGTGACCGCACCCGAACCAGCCGGTGCCGCCGCGGAAGCCATTTTCTGCGCGCCCGGGACGACCAGGGCCAGCAGGGCCATAACCCTGGTCAATCCACAGGCTAATTTGCGAAGGGGGCCGGACCGCGCGGGGCGATCTCCGGATCCGGGGGAATTCAATTCTGTGTGCCGCATGATCACAACCCTTCTTCTGGTCAGATGAATCGGGCGCTCCATACCGATAGTGTAATTGCCCGTCGAACGAAAGGCCAATTAAAACCGTGTCTATTTTCCATCGGGTCCGCCAGTTTTTCGGGCGGATCGGCTATTGTCCATAGGCCCTCCCGACCGGGTTCGTCCCGATAATTCGGGAACAGCCTGTTTTTACTGCATTCATACATCGCTTTGACTTCCCAATCGGGCTGCGGCGCGCCGATTTAGCCGCCAGGAAAATTGGCCGCCCTTTCTTATCTTCTGACGGACTTTAGCCCGGTCAATCCGGTACAGGTGTCTGATCCGCCACCGCCGCCACCACGGCACTGATGCTGGCGGGCCGGCGGTTTGGCGGCAACGCCCGAAGTGCCGATGCCGCCGCATGCAGCGTGGCACCGGTGGTACACACATCGTCCACCAGCCAGACATTCAAGCCCGAAAGATCATATTCCGCTGATGCCCGAAACGCGCCGGCCAGGTTCCGGGCCCGTGCCGTGGCGCTTTGGGTATGGGTTTGTGGCCGGGTGGCGCGCCGGCGCCGCAGCACGTCGCCCAGCGGCACGGCCAGCCGGTCTCCAATGCCATCCGCGAGTTCCGAAGCCTGATTAAAGCCGCGGCTCCAGCGCCTGAGCGGATGCAACGGCACGGGAATCAGCAGGTCCACCGGACCGTCGGCCCAATGCCGCATCGCGGCGGCCATCCATTCCGCCAATACCGGTGCAATGCCCCATCGCCGCTGAAACTTTAACTGGTGGATCAGACTCGAAAGCGGTCCGGACAACGGCCCGGCGCGCACCAGTTGTCGGATGGTTATGGAACGTGCCGGACAGCGCGGGCACCCGCTCGACTGCGCATGGGGACCCATGGTCATTCCGCATTTCAGGCAATATGGCCACCGACCGAATTTTTCCAGCCTCTGGCGAATCGGTGCCGACAGGCCGTTCTCATCCGCGGCCAAACTCGCGCCAGTAACCCAGCAACTCTTTGGAAAAAGTGCCTGATCCGCCCAAAGTCCCGGACCCGCAACACGGCGGATCATTTCCCGTGCATTCATTGGGCAAGCTCCCGCAGAAAGCCAGTGAACTGGTCCGCAATGTCCGCCGCCGTGCTCTCGGCAATCGCGGCTCTGCGCCACGTCAGCGAAAGGCTTAATTGCGATCCAGCTTCCAGCGCATCCGCACCGGCGGTGGCCCGATACGGGCCGGTTGTCGTCAGGGTGAAAACCAGCGGTAAAAGTGGTCCGGTTGGTGAAATCCGCACAAAATCCAGAATGGGAAATGCGGCGTCGGGTGTCGGGGGACACATCCAATCTCCGGTTAAATTCACATTGGATATCCCCGCCGCCACCGGCGTGTTTTTCTGGAAAAATACGGCCTGGTGCCGCGGCTCGTGGTAAAAGTTCCAGAAAAACCGTGCCACATCCAGCGTCCGCAGCGCCGCACCCAACGCTCCGGCGGTTTTAAATTTCCGCGTCTGACTGGAAACGGCCTCCACCAGAAAATCGCGGTCCGAACATTCGCCCACGTTGACGCGTGTCGTGGAGAATCCCAGAAACAGGCCGAAAACATTTTGAACCTTCGGCCCCGCCGCGCGGCGCATGTCCACAATGGTGCCCAGAGAAATCCGGTTCCGCGGCCCCAGTATTCCGCCACGGGTAGATGCCTGACCGGCCCGCATTAGCGATTCAATCGTTTGCGCCATTGCCGCCAGAAACAGATCATTGACGCTCGCGTTGCGTCGGCGGGCGGCGAGGCGCAATTGTTCTATCAGGCCGGCGGGCAGCTTCCGGATTTTCAACCCCACTGAAAAATCCAGTGGATCGCCCACAGGCAGTCGCCATGCGCGCCGGTGCTGAATATAGTATTTGAGTCCCGTCGGAATACTGCCGCACCATCCAACGGGAGGGAACTTTCCCGTCGGGGGCCAGCGAAAATTATCGTCCGGCAATCGCAGGTCCGCATTTGAAACCTCCGGCCTGCCGAGTTTCCGGTCCAGATAATATTCCGCCAGCATTTGCATCAGCTGCCGCATGCCGCTGCTGTCCGCCAGCCAGTGGTCGTAGATCACCAGAACCCAGTGCGATTTGACCTGTTCAAGTCCGCCAGGTGTGTCGCCGGGAATTATAAAAAAGCGCAGCGGAAGGTCTGAATCGCTAAACGGCAGATTGAGTTGCCGCGCGGCTGTTGCCTCCAGTGTGGGACCTTCGATCCGTACGGCAACGGAATTGACCGGATGGAAACAGACCTGCTGACTTTTGAATTCAGGAACCCCCAGCCCAATTTCCCGCAGCACGCGCCTTGCCGCCGCGCCCAGCCCGGCGATATCCGGTGAACCGCGCACGCGCATCGCCTGGCCGGCGTTATAAGGCCCCAACCGCGTCCACTGCTTCATAAATATTTGAAATGTATTCAACGGTACCCGGCGTAGTGGCCGGGTGTCGCTTGGCGGCTAGGACGCCGTCGCCGCATGCCCGTCTGCCGGGTGGACTTCCGGACTGGTATTATGAGAATCTTCAGTCATGGCGAATTGGGAACTCCAAAACAGACACGCGATCCATTCGCATGACGATCGGGCTGAATTATCGCTGCCACACCCTGGGAATAAAACGTCCGACTCTGGTCCGGTATTGCTGATACTGCTGACCATGAAGCTGAATCAGATGGGCTTCCTCACGCCGCGCTTCAATTTGCAGCATGGAAATGTGAATAATTGCAGTCAGAACCATCAGGGGCGTGGGCAGCGCGATGACCGTGCCGATCATCAGAAACATGGAAAGTGCATAAATCGGATGCCGAACATAACAATAGGCTCCCTTTACCACCAGCTCCGTTTTCTCCTTCGGATCAATCCCGATCCGCCAGGACCGTCCCATCTGCCGCCAGCAGATAAAGGTCAGCACCAGACAGATTCCGCCTGTCAGCCCGCCAACTACGGCTAGAATCGCCGCAGTTCGCCCGCCGGCCGACACAGGTGAAAGCATCCATGCACGCGGGCCGGTTGCCAATACAAACAGCCACGGCTGCACGCACCATGCGGCAACGGCCGGTGCCCAAAGCAGTCGCATCAGCCTGCCCACAGGTTCGCGTGGGATAACATTGGGGTCCTTGCCGATTTTTCGGCGTATTCGCCAGCTTTTTATCGCCACCGTGCCCCAGTAAATCGCCAGTTGCAGGCCACACGCCAGAACCGCAAGTTTTATCAACCCATTTTCCGCTACCATCTATCCTGTCCGCCAGAAACATACATCCGCAACTATTGTAACGGTTCGGTGCGGCGGGGCCAGCGTTGCTGCCGCAACGCAGAGCAGGAGTTCGGAGAGAGCAGAAAGTTGAGCACATAAGGATCGGATAAAAAAGTGGCGGCCGCCCAAGGTGACGCACGCATTCCTGCCTGTGCTTTATCCACAGACAATAATGTCTGTGCCACACTGCGGCAACGCGGATCAGGATATAGTGAAGCAGGTGAAAGGAGAGCGACTGGCAGAGCGACTGGCAT
>JAJZEY010000145.1 GCA_021805585.1 Planctomycetota bacterium | reverse complement strand
TAAATGCGTCAAATTAGTGCCAAAATAAAGCGGTGCACAACTGATGCACCACAAAGTCATGGTCGATTGACGCTCGGCCGGGGTCAGGCCGTCATGTTGGCCGTTGCCCAGCTCCAGCGAATCAAAGTCGTTCCAGCCGCCGGGGCCGGCATATTTGGCCCATTTGGCCGAGTCATAGAAGCGTTGCTGCACGTTGTTCCACTTGGTGAAATCTTTGCCGGTTTCAATGTCATAATCCACGCGCCAGCCGTTGGTATATTTTCGCCAGAAGGCGGCGTATTTGAAGCTCAGGCTGTTGGATAATTCATACCAGATGGCCCTGTGGGTATTTTTAAGGGCTTCTGCCCAATGGGCAATGTCCGGGCGATTGTCGGTGTGCCTGAACCCCTGCACTCCGCCGCCCGGCCCAACAAAATCCATTTTGATAAAATCCACGCCCCAATGGGCCAGCAAATCGGCACAGCTCTGTATGTAGGCCATAGCTCCGGGTTTGCTGTAGTCAATATTGCGAAAGCCGTGCCCAAGCGTGTTGCCGCTGCCATGGGGATAAACGATGTCCTGAATGCGATAATTGGTACCGAATATCTTACAGTTCGCGCGGTAAATATCTGGGCTGATACCGGGTATCAGGTATATCCCCAATTTAAGTTTGCGGGCATGCAGCCACTTGGCCAAACCCGCCATACCGTCCGGAAAGCGTTTTAAATTCGGCTTCGGACGGCCATATTTGTCGAACCCTCCACTCCAACCGGCATCAATATTCACATACCGATACCCGAACGGAAGAAACCGTTTTGCCAACACGCGTGCCTGCGCCTTCACTTTGGCTTCCGTTGGATCGCCCTGCAGGAAGCTCCAGCTGCTCCAACCCATGTAGGGCCGCAGGGCCGGATCGGCTTTCTTAAATGCCGTGGTTTCTGATTGTGGCTGGCGGCCAGTCGCGGTGGTGGCACCCGCAAACGCGTTGGCTAGCGCCACGACCAGCAGTGCCGACAGTCTCATCCAACTGATAAATCCGTTTTGCATAATACCTGAATCTCAATGAACAAATACTTGGTCATTTATAGTTGCGTATCAACAGGCTGTCAAGAGCGGGTATTATGGAGTCTGACCGATGACAGGTTGGGCGGAGGAAATATGTACCGCCCGGTGCACAGAAATATGCCACACCACGACAAAAATGCCACAACGCGAATTTTCACACCCTGCGGTGAACCCGTTATCGCGGCGGCCAACGCTGTTCTCCCAGTCCGATGCGGCATACGGGCCGCACCGGCTGGTTGACACCCTGAATGGATTCTGGTAAAGTACTGTACCAAACAGGAATATTGGATTCGATGCAAAGGAATCGCGATGCATTTAACTCAAAAGTCTATGCCGTATCGCCGTGTATCGTTGATGCTGGCGGGTTTGCTGCTGCTATTGACGCTTGTGACGGGCGCGGGCCGATCGGCATCGGCTGCCGCGACGCACGCGGCCTGGTGGGCACACGATCGGTTCGGCATTTTTATTCACTGGGGCCTTTACGCCCTGCCGGCCCAGGGCGAATGGTACATGAATAACGCCCATATTCCGCGCAAAATCTATGCCAATTATGCCAAAAAATTTGATCCGGTGGATTTTAATGCCAACAAGTGGGTTTCGATTTTCAAAAAGGCCGGTGCCGGCTACGTGGTATTTACCACCAAGCACCATGACGGCTTTTGCATGTTTAAGACCAACGCCACCAAATACAACGTTGTGGACGCAACGCCGTGGCATACCGACCCAACCGCGGCGCTGGCAGCCGCCTGCAAAAAATATGATCTGCGCTTCTGCACGTATTATTCCGTAATGGACTGGCACTCCCGCGACCAGCTTGCGGCCCACCCCAGCGCGACAGCTCCTACGTACGATCCAACCATCCTTCCGCCTGATCGCAACGCGGCCTATGTCCAATACATGCGCCGCCAGATTCATGAGCTTGTGCGGCAGTATCACACCAATCTATTCTGGTTTGATGGCGGCTGGATCAAGGGCTGGACCAAAGCCGATTCGCTCAATATTTATGACTATATCAAGAGTTTGAATCCGAACATTCTGGTCAACGATCGCTTAGGCAACGGGGTGGGCGACTATGGCACACCCGAGCAGCATATTCCGCCGCAGGGACTGCCCGGCCACTGGGAAACCTGCATGACGATCAACAGCGACTGGGGATACTCCCGCACCGATCACAATTGGAAGTCGGTTGCAACGTTGATTACCAACCTGATTCACTGTGCCAGCGGTGGCGGAAACTTTCTGCTGAATGTCGGCCCCAATGCCAAGGGCATTATTCCGCAGCCAGAGGTACAGCGGCTGCTGGCCATGGGCCAATGGCTCAAAGTCAACGGGGCGGCTATTTATGGCACGCATCGCACACCATTTAAGGAGAAACTGCCCTTTGGCTACGCCACGCGGAAGCCCGGCAGGTTGTTTCTGGAAATAACCCATTGGCCTGCGGATCATCGCATCGCCGTGCCGATGCGCAGTAAAATCATTTCCGCCAATATGCTTACCGTGCCGAACGATGCGCTGCAGGTTACCCCATCGGCTGCTGGGCAAATGATTGAATTGCCGCCCACCGCACCCGATAAAATTGTCAGCGTGGTGGTATGCCATGTTGCAGAACCCGTAGTACCCATTGTGACAAAATAAGCCTGACACATGGGGTCAGTACCGTTGCACAAAAAATGCAAGCTCCAGATGTATGCCCTTTGTACACGGCGGGTCGGGACGGCCGCACCGCCATTTACCGCTGTTGCGTGAAAGGGCAAACAGCAACCGTGCTTCGGAGCCTGCCAATGTTTCTGCCATCGGCAATGGGCCTGCGGATGATGATGTGCCGGGGTGATTTGGCAAATTGAATTTCCGCGAAATTATAGTGCCGGGCCACGACCCTGGTCCGCGGGTACTGGTCGCTTCGATCTTAAATATCGGCCCATCCGCATGCAAAAAGGATAAGCGTTCAGGGCCGCGCGAATGGGCAAGAGTTGCGGCGGTTCCGGCGTACTCGGCCGCGATGCAGTGGCCCTTGTGTGACAGGCTTCCATCCTGCCCGGTCAATCCGTGGCGAACGGTTCCCGCAAAAGGTAGTGCGCAAATGCTTGTTTCATGCAATAACTGCGATTATCAATCGTTTTAAGACGTCGGGACCGGGCGGGCCGCTGCTTCACTTTTTTGGAGATGCCGTTTTATGAAAAACCACGATACCCTCGAAAAGAAGGTGCAATCACGGCGTACCGTGATGAAGGTGTTAACGGTGGCGGCCGCAGGTGCGATGGGGGCCCCGGCGGTGTGGGCGGCAACGGTAAACCGCATCGTGCACGTTGAAGACCTGAGTTTGAAAAATATACTCCAAGGGTGGGGTGTGCCGCACAAAAACCGCAGCGTGGACAATACACCAATTATCATCGCCGGTAAGCACTTTAATCGGGGTATTGGGACCCATGCCCAAAGTGTCTTTAGAATTGCGCTGCACCAGCAGGCGGAAAAGTTTACGGCCAAGGTCGGGCTGGATGCCACTGCCGGCGATCACGGTGCGGTCATATTTGAGGTGCTGGCCGATAACAAAGTTGTAGCGCAAAGCCCATTGATGAAAGGGGGCGAAGCGGCCCGGCCGATCAGCGCGGACCTCCGCGGAGCCCATTACATGACACTGCTGGTGAAAATTGGCCCCTACGGCATGGACTTTTGCCATGCCGACTGGGCCAATCCGGTGATCACGCTGATCGCGGGTGCGACGAAACTACCAGTTTCCGCGGCGCGCTACGAAGGTGCCGATGTGGTTCCGGAAATTGCCAATGGCGATCCACCGCAGCCGGAATTTCATGGGCCGCGGGCAGTAGGTGCGACGCCCGGACGCGACTTTTTGTTTTTGGTGCCGCACACCGGCGAGGCTCCCGTCACGTTGGCGGCCGAGGGGTTGCCGCCGGGGCTAACAATGACGGAAGCCGGTGTGATCTCCGGCAAAATTGCCGCCGCTGGGGAGTACCAAGTCCGTTTGACCGCGAAAAACAGCCTGGGTTCGGCGCGCCGAACGTTACGCCTCGTCGCCGGTGAACACCAATTGGCCATGACGCCCCCCATGGGGTGGAATTCGTGGAACGCCTATGGCATGGACAATAGCGCCCAGCGCACGATGGGCTCGGCCGATGCCATGATCAGCAGCGGTCTGGCTGCTAAAGGGTTTAATTACATCAATATTGACGACGGCTGGCAGAATGGTCGTGACGCACAGGGCGAAATACTCACGACGCCAAAATTTGGCGACATGAAAAAACTCGCCGATTATGTGCACAGCAAAGGGCTGCGTTTTGGCCTGTATTCTTCCCCAGGAAAAATGACCTGTGGGCAACACACCGGCAGCTTCGGGCACGAAGCCCAGGATGCCAAAACATATGCCCGCTGGGGTGTGGATTATCTCAAGTACGACTGGTGCAGCTATGGCAATGAGGTGCCGCAGAACCCCAGCCTCCAGCAATATATGCATCCATACGTACTGATGCGCCAGGCTCTGGATGCGGTGGATCGGGATATTTTCTTCAGCCTCTGCCAATACGGCATGGGGCACGTATGGACCTGGGGCGGCCGCGAACCGGTGTGGGGCAACAGCTACCGCATCAGCGGCGACATCAACGATTCCTGGGAGTCCATGATGAACAACGGATTTCGCGCCGACCGAGCGCTGTTTCCGTTTGCCGGACCGGGCCACTGGAATGATCCGGATATGCTGGTGGTTGGCTTTGGCAGCTTTGAAGATGGGCCGCTGCATTGGAGCAAATTAACCCCCGGTGAGCAGCAAACGCATATCACACAATGGTGCATGTTGGCCGCCCCGCTGCTGCTGGGGTGTAATCTGGAGCATCTGAACAAGTTCACCATTGATTTGATGACCAATACCGAAGTTTTGGCCGTCAATCAGGATGAAATCGGCGTGCAGGCGCAGTGCATGAACGCCGACCAACGCACCGGCATCGAAATTTGGGCCCGGCCGCTTTGGGATGGTACCGTCGCGGTGGCTTTGTACAACCTTGGCTTGATGCCGGCGAAGGCCAGCATTCCATCTTGGAGCATGCTGGACATGGTGCTTACCCCGAACCAAAAGGTGCTGCGCGGTAAGCAGCCCGTTCGCGATTTATGGAAGCGCAAGAGCCTGGGCGAACGGGCCGGGCTGGCGATGAAAGTTCCGGCCCACGGCGCGATCATGCTGAAGATCGGCCAGCCGCGAATGGAAGATTGATTCCCGCCAGATCAGGGCGGCGTGCTCTGAGGGCCGATACAAGCGCACGACTGCGGATAAGCTCCGACCTCTCCCCAGGAGTCGGTAGCGGCTTTCACGGAGCGTAAAGACGGCAATTGGTCCATGCGGCCGTACCGCCTAAGCGGACGGCCGAGGTTTAGCTTTGTTCGCAATCAGAATTGGGATTTGTCAGGCGAGGCCTGTGCTGTGATGTGTTTCCATTAGGAACAATTACTTGTTCTTGTTGACAAACCATGGCCAGCAGGTACAATAAGCTACTCCGGAGACGAGCTAAAGGCTATTTATGTCAGGGCGTCATTGCCCGTTTGCTCAATTGGCACCGCGTTGCTGGTTAATATCAAAAGGAAACCGTCCGATGCTCATGACCAGAAAAACAAACTCCTATGTCATGTTGTTCTGCACCATTCTCATGCTTTCGCCCGGTTGCCTGCGGGCCGCCGCCGCAGTGCGATTCGCAAGTATTTTCTCCGACCACATGGTTTTACAGCGCGGCATGGCGGATCCGGTATGGGGCATGGCCACGCCCGGTCAGACGGTTAAAATATCCTTTGCCGGTCATACGGTTTCAGCACAGGCGGACAACACCGGACGGTGGATGGTCAAGCTGCCGCCCATGCAGGCTAATACCAATCCACAGACCTTAACGGTTCAGGCGGGTAGCAGCACCAGCAGCGTCAAAGATGTTCTGGTAGGCGACGTGTGGCTTTGCACCGGACAATCCAATATGACCTACAACCTGTATGGCTGGACCCCCGGCGGGCATGGCCATGCTGCAGTCGCCAAGGCCAACTACCCGTTGATTCGCTTTGTTGATGTACCGCAGGTAACCGCGTCTCATCCGAAGGGCAGCTTCAAGGGGTCGTGGCAGGTGTGCAGCCCCAAGACGATCGGTTGGTTTTCAGCGGTGGGCTATTACTTTGGGCGCGATTTGTTTCGTAAGTTGCATGTTCCCATCGGGCTGGTTGAATCCAGTTGGCCCGGCACCCAGATTCAACCCTGGACGCCGCTGTCTGCGGTTCGCGATACGCCCAAATTGCATAGCGATTATCTCTGGATCAAAAATATGAAGACGCAATACGAAGTACAGAAAAAGGCATTTGCCACGGCAATTGCCGCCTGGTTGCCCAAAGCTCGGGCGTCCCTGAACGCGGGCCACGATATTCCCAATCCTCCGCCAGAACCTTGGAACTTCATAACCGGCCCGGGCTATACCTCCCTCTACAATGGCATGATCAGCCCTTTGGTTCCCTTTGCCGTAAAGGGTAACATTTGGTATCAGGGCGAAAGCAACGTCAACGACAATTTGTATTATGTGCGCTTAAAAACTGTGATCAAATCTTGGCGCAAGGCCTGGAATCAGGGAAATTTCCCCTTTTATCTGGTGGAAATTGCCCCCTTTTATTACGGCAATCCGACGACGGGCGAACCCGTGGTTTGGAATGCCCAGGAAAATGTGGTCCGCACTGTTCCCAACACCGGAATTGTCGGCACCCAGGATATTGGCACCGTGCATAATGTCCACCCCTTTGATAAACGCGATGTGGGCTACCGCCTGTCGCTCTTAGCTTTGGCCAAAACTTACGGCCAAAAGGGTTTTGTGTATGCCGGCCCGCTGTATAAATCCATGACCATTTCCAATGGCAAAGCCGTGATTCATTTTTACTATGCCAGCGATGGTTTGGTTTCCCGTGATGGCAAACCACTGACCTGGTTTCAAATTGCCGGCAAAAACAAAAAATTTGTCCCCGCACAGGCCACCATTGTGGGCCATACCGTTGTGGTGCAGTCTCCGGCGGTACCGCACCCCACGGTGGTCCGATTTGCATGGAATCAGATTGCAGTGCCGAATTTGATGAATAAAGCCGGCCTGCCGGCACTGCCGTTTGACACCAACGATGCTATGAAGCCCACCGTGCCACAATAAGCGGCACGATTTGGTTTACGATCCGATTGTTGCGTTAGGCGTTGGCCAGCACGTTTGAACGGCCTCTTGCCCCAAAACAGCAAGCGCCCGTGCGCGGAAGCATTGGGATTTTAACGGAAACGGGTGGCGCGATTTTATGCATACGAAATTCTTCGGCTGTATGGCCGCCATAGGTGTGGCGTGTATGTCGTCGTTTATTTTTGCGCCTCGCGGTGCGGCTGCGGCCCCCGCGGCATCCCCATCCGATCTCCCGCAGTTTACCAAGGCCAACCCGGCCCTGCATCCATTTATGGGTTGGAGCAGCTGGAGTTCAATTCGCGGCGGGGTGGATGCGAAAATTGTAAAAGCGCAGGCCCGCGTAATGGCGACACGGCTCAAACGTTTTGGCTATGACTATGTCAATATTGATGCAGGCTGGCAGCAGGGCTACGACCGCTATGGACGCCCCAGGCCCGACCTGAAAAAGTTTCCTGGCGGCATTGCGCCTCTGGCAAACTGGATGCACAAGCGGGGATTAAAGCTGGGCATTTATCTGGTGCCGGGACTTCCCAATTCTGTTTATCAGGCCAATGATCCGATTTTTGGCAACCATTACACCGCCCGGCAAATTGTTTATAAACGATTTAAACATGGCAGCACGCTTTCTAAAAAAAGTTACAAGTTAAATTTCCACACCCCGGGTGCTATGGCGTATCTGCAAAGTTGCGCTAATTTGTACGCTCACTGGGGAGTCGATTATATCAAGTTGGATTTCGTGGGACCCGGCGGCGGCGATTGGCCCTACGGCCGGGTGGACACCCGCTCTGAAATGGCCCATTTTGCCTTGGCCCTAAGTCGCACTCACCGCCCGATATGGCTGGAACTTTCCAATAGACTTAGTTTCAAGTATGCCTCCTTCTGGTCCAAATACGCCAATGGTTGGCGTACCAATGGCGATATCGAAAGTTATCAGCATGATCTGACCAACTGGATCCGGGTCATGGTGCGCTTTAACAAGAACGCCCGATGGGCGCCTTATGCCCACCCCGGCGGCTGGAATGATTTTGACTCCCTGGAAATTGGCAACGGAAAGCTCGATGGCTTGACACCCGTTGAAAGCAAAACCGTCATGATTTTCTGGTGCATCAACTGCTCCCCGCTTTGCCTGGGCACCGATTTAACGCACCTCACGCCCGGCGGCTTCAAAATTATTACCAACAAAGCGGCTATCGCCATTGACCAGGCTGGCCATGTAGCCAAACCCCTTTCTCAAAAAGCCCCGCAACAGGTGTGGGTCATTCACAATGCCGACGGGACCTGCACGGTGGCTATGTTCAATCTGGCCAAATTAGCGGCCAAGGTCGGCGTAACTTGGCGACAACTAGCCCTGACTAAGTCCACGGCTACCGTCGAGGACTCTTGGGATCAAAAAACATTGGGCACGTTTTCCCACGGCTTTAGCGCAACACTGCCGGCGCACGGTTCACGACTCCTGCAAATATCTCCATCACACTAACCACAGGTGAACGCATATATTTGCGGTACACCGGAGAATGTCCCAGGACGCGCCTAAAGCCATTGTCAAATGGTATTGACGGGCATAAATCTGCGTGGAAGGGGGCCTGCCCCAGGCCGGATACCGGGCCCATGCCCCCCGGAAAATGTGGGGATGGCCAGCCCACTTTGCCCCAGGTCGGCAATGAGGCGTTGCGCATCATCGGCCTGTTGGTCGGATTGGAGCGACAGGCACAGGACCGGTCGCTTCCGCCGGAGCAACTGCTGGCCATACGCCAGACCCAAAGCATGCCATTGCTTGAGGAACTCCATCAGAAGCTGCTGCGCTGGAAAAGCCAGGTGCTGCCGAAGCATCCGAATCAGCACCGCCATCGGCTATTGCCTGAACCAATGCGAATCGTTGCAGGTCTTTATCCGTGACCCCGCGGTCGCCATGGACAACAACCGGGCCGAGCAGGAGATGAAGCGCATCAGGAAGATATTCCTGTTCGTCGGCTCCCCCATGGCGGCCAGACCGCCGCCATCCTGGCCAGCATGACCAGCAGCTGCCGACGCGAGGAGATTAATCCCAGTTGTACCTGGCCCAACTGTTGGCCAATCTGCCCAACACGCCAAAGGACCAGTTTGGCCTTGGGCTGGGGTGATAAATATCCCCCCGGGCAGGTTCCTCCTACATTTGTTGCGCCTGTGAAAACTGGCCGCAAAACGCGATGTTTTTTTGCGGAATTTCAACTATACATGGTAGATGGATGACCCAAAACCCGCCATTTTCATCTGCCCAGTCTTGGGCTGCCAGACGCCTGGAAACAAAGGCAACTGGCGGAAAACAAAAGCGTCCTGCTGACATAGCAGAAATAACGGCGGCCTTCTCATGCATGCCTGTTATCCAAATTCGGAAACAATAAGGTAGATGCAATTCGTCATAGGGACACGTTTTATTTGTCGGGCAGAATGCCCGAGCCCCCACGCGTTGCTGCGGCAACGCAGATCAGGAGATGGTAGAGCAGGTGAAAGTAGAGCGGCTGGCAAGCTAATTTGCATGCTGGGCACAAAAGGGCCGCCGAAATGCGATCTGGTGCTCTGTCACGCCGAAACACCAACTATTCGATGCAATATTTTCCTTTCCCGATAAACGCGGGCACACCCGCACCTTCAGAATTGATCGTTTGTATCGCCTGGTAGTCCCCCACCATCGGTACAAATTGCGGTTTGTTTTGATTCCTGTGGGAAATGACACCATTTGGAACTCCCCCACCCGGATTATTTGCGGTCATGCCAATTCCGCAAGGCCGTCCAATGAAGCGGAACTGGTCGTTCCGATTCATTTTCCGGGCAAACAATTTGGCCTTTTTCCGAATCATTCACGCGATTACCCGATGATCCTTCAATCCGCCTTGGGCGGATAAAGCGTTGGCGTGTAAATATCCGTGCCAAGACGCACCATCGCCCAGTCGCAATCCGATGCGGGCGTGTGCCACACGGTGATCGTATAGGGCATGGCAAAGCCGCCTGTTGTCGCGGGTTTTCCGTGCAGTTCCACGTTGCGCATGGCAATGGGCACAGGCCACTTCGTTCGCGCCGCCATTTGCAGCATGGAACAAACCAGTGGTCCGCTTTGCCAGCGGGTAAGAAGGGCGGTGCGACCGCCAACCTGGCACACAGCATAGCCGGTTAAATGGAATCCGGAATAATCGTACACGACCGGTTTGAAGTCGAGTTTCAGATTGGTTAATTGCCGCAACAATTGCCCGCGCGACGCAATGGCGGAAATCCGCGGCGATGCCAAAACCGTATCCAGCGCATTGCGGGCGAACTGCCGCAGCGCCGCCGCCTTGTGCCGCTGATGGATGTTCCAGCCCAGCCAGCAGGCGAGCAGCAGGGCCGCCGCGATTGCAACCGGCAGGAACAGGCGACGGGTCGTCGACTTTTCCGGCACATGCCGCTGTGGTATTTGTGCCAGTCGGGTCAGCAATTCAGGCGATGGAGTCAGTTCCGGATTGGTCGCCCTGTCAATCAACAGAGTTTTCAATTGATTGAAATCCGCGCCGGCGGCGGCCAGTTGTGCAGCGGCCGTCGGATTGGCCGGCAGCAGATCGCGCAGTGCTTCCTGGTACCGCGGGTGGTCCTGCGGCAGCGGGGCAAGCGGTTGAATTGTGTCGCCCAAGTCACTCATCATTATATCTTCGCATCTCCTTTCTTTATACCTGCGGGCTTGGATTCAAGGTTATGCATATCTATTGCGGCACCAAATTGGTCAAAATGCGCCTTAATCAACTGGCGTGCGCGGTAAATACGCGAAAGCACGGTTCCCAATGGCACGCCAAGCTCTTTAGCCGCCTGATCGCACGTAAGGCCGCCGACCGCCACCATAAGCAGAGGTTCTTTGAATTTATCTTCCAGCATGGTCAGGGCGGCTTGAATGGAATCCTGCTGTTCCGCCGATTGGCTTTGATTTGCGGGCGAAGGAGGATCGTGGCTGGCGATATCCTGGGTGACACGGTTGCGGGACTTGCGCCCTTGACGCAGGTAATGCCTGCGCAAAATCTGAAACAGCCACGCCCGCGCGGTTTCATCACTTCGCAGGCTGGCAAGATGTTTCCATGCCTGACAGTAGGTTTCCTGAACAATATCCTCGGCAGTGTGACGATCGCCACACAGGCGATAGGCAAACCTGTAAAGTTCCTGCCAATGCCGTTCCACCAGTGTCTGGTAATGCACCTGACTGGCTTGACTGGGTGAATCGGCTTGCATCACCATATCTTAACACCGTGGCGTCTTTTTTCTATCCAAGCCGCTCCGCCTGATCACTTTCCGCCGAAAATCCGACCGCACTTCGCTTCATCCGGCGGGATTGGGACCAAGCCATTCGGGCCTGGCGACTCTGATGGCCTAACCGGTTACCAAAGCGCGGCGGACCCGCGTGGATTTCCTTGCCGCCAGCACGATTCCACCAAGGGCCAGTAGAATCAGTGTGGTGGGTTCGGGTACGGGGGTGGCCGTAAGATCAAAGCCACTGTCACTGAAGGGGCCTCCCGAATAAACAAAGGAGGTCGTTGTGGGCGTTGGCGAGCCATTGTTAAAAAACGTTTCGCTGCCGAACAGGTCCGTCGGCGCTTCCGTGGAGTCAAACGAAAAGCCCGTCAGACTCTTGCCGGCGGCCAGGTAGCCGGCGGAACTGGTGGCCTGAAATTCAATGGATGCACCCTGTTCGAAGCCACCAACCAACTGTGAATCAGGACCATTTTCCCACAGGCTTGGAGCAATGACATGGGTCGGATTCACCGTCATGTAGCTTTGGCCTGGAACCCACGCGAACCAGAATGTGCCAATGGTGGTGGTGCCGGTGTTGTTCAACGTCAGGCTGTATTGCCAGGTGGAACTACCGGCCGTGGCTGCGGTAATGATAGCGGAGGCCGATTCGGTGGCCATGGCGGAATTGGCCGCAGCCAGTGAACCTGCGGCAACAGCCGCAACAATAAGACTTGCCTTAAGCGATGGGCATTTCGCGCGCGAAAGTACATTCAGTGTATTCATGGAACTTCCTCCAAATGGCGTAAACAAAATAGAAATAAGTTACAATTGATAATTAAGAGGCACGGTGGGGCGAAATTATTCCGGAATTTTCAAAAAATGAATCAACGCTATTGAGAACATGGATTTTCCAAGGTAATTCAATAGCGCTCACCGAATGCAGCGGCAATGACCGTCACCCCTCGTCCCGCCCCTTGTTCTGAAAACTGAGATTTTTTCAATTTTCTTTTGTTCCGCCAGCCCTAACGACGTTGCAGCCAACCTTCTGCCTGCGAAAGTTTCTACCGTGGGCGACGCGGAGGCAGCATTAATTTAGTTTGGGAGCGTTCGCAATTGGCGTGAACAACTTGACTTAATTCTTATTGCAGAATATAAGAATATAGTGTTTATGCAAGACGACGGCTTGCGCGACCCCAAGCTGCCGAGGTTATAATTCAAGTCCCTTGTTTATGGAGGTATGCTATGACCGTTGAAAATGCTGTTCGGGCAGTCGCGGGCACCATGGTAATCATCGGTGTTATTTTGGCTTTGCTTGTTAGCCATTGGTGGCTTCTGCTGACTGTGTTTGTCGGTTTAAACTTGCTGCAATCGGCGTGGACTCATTTTTGTCCTGCGGAAATGCTGTTTAAAAAAATGGGCCTCCGCTGTGCCCAGGGTTGAACTGAAATTTGAATGCGACCGGTCGCTGGGTGCCTGGTTGACCGGCGAGGCGGCGCTCCCGAGTCTGGCGTCCAATGTTTTCGTTGATCTTGCAGGAAAGTAAACGCGTCAATGGGGCGACCATTCTTGCCCTATTTGAAAGACATGCACAATGAAAAAAAACGGGCCGATCACTCATACCCCCGCGTGGCCGCTCATTGGCAAGCTCGTTGTCGGTGGCCTGCTGCTGGCGATGGTCATTGTCCTGATGCTCTGGTTCAGCAATTACTGGACCGCAAAAATTCAGCCGCGCACGGCAACGGCTCTTACAAAGCCACAAAGATATGACGGTCCGGCGGTCGCGGTCCGCTTCATCAGTGTTCGATCTCAATTTTTTGCTGTGGGCACGCTGGAACCAATTGAACCGGTGACACTTGCATCCCGCATTTTAGGTAAAGTGATTTTCAGTCGGCTGCATTCCGGCGAGCTGGTCCGTCGAAATGAAATTCTGGTTCAATTGGACCAGTCCCAACTGACCGCGCAATTGAATCAGGCAATTGCGGACCAGTCTCTAGCCGTTGTGGAATTGCATCAGGCGGCAATTGACTATCACCGTGCCGCGGCACTTTTCAAAACCGCGGACGTCACCAAGGCGGATATGGATTTGGCCAGCACGCGGCTGGCGGCCGCGAAAGCACGCCTGGCCAGCATGCGGGCCGCCACACAAGACAAACGCAGCCAATTGAGCTATGCCGCAATCCGTTGCCCGATCAACGGCGTGGTGTTGGAAAAAAACGTCAATGCGGGTGATACCATCATGCCCGGCCAAACGTTGGCTACAGTTTATTCCCCCGGCCGTTTACAACTGACCACTGTGGTGCCGGAATCGTTGCAGCGCCATATTCGCCTGGACCAGATGCTGGTCGTGCGACTTTCCGGGTTTCGTAAACCCATCGCCGTGCATGTCCGCCGCATTCTTCCGCGCGTCAGCGTGCAAACGCGCAGCTTTCTGGTGAAAGTGTCCGGGTCTTTTCCCGCAGGAATATTTCCCGGCATGTTCGGCCGGCTGGAAATTCCCATCCGTCAGGAAAAAGTTCTGGTTGTGCCGGCCAACGCGATCGAAAAAATTGGCCAATTGGATATGGTCACCATTATTTCGGGCGGTGCCCTGCAAAGGCGGATCGTCCAACCCGGCCGCCATTTCGGCGCTCTGCGGGAAATTCTTTCGGGCGTTACGGTCGGAGAAAAGCTGGCGGTCGGGGGAACAGTCCATGGCTGATCCCATTGAGAACCCTCCCGCCGCCGGGCCAACACCGCCCGCGACCGATCTGCTGCCGCGCCTGGTGGGTGTGTTCCTGAACTCAAAACTTTCTCTGATCTTTATTCTGCTGGCGGTTTTGCTGGGTGCCGCCGCATTGACGCTGACTCCGCGCGAAGAAAATCCCCAGATACTTGTCCCCATGATTGATATCTACGTCCATTTTCCCGGCCATAGCGCCAAAAGCGTTGAACAGCTTGTCACCACGCCGCTGGAGCGATTGGTTTACCAGATTCACGGCGTGCAATATGTCTATTCAACCAGCCAGCGCGGCCAGGCGATGGTCACGGCTCGCTTCTTTGTCGGGCAGGATGTTCAGCGCAGCGTCATGAAGGTATACCGCAAACTCAACAAACATCTGAATCTTGTGCCGCCGGGGGTGGCGGGCTGGGCGGTCAAGCCGGAAACAATAAACAATGTGCCGATCGTCACTCTGACACTGACCAGCAAAACTGCAACGCCCACGGCCCTGTCGGACACGGCGCAGGAACTGCTTTCGCGCCTTTCCGCGATTCCGGAAGTTTCGCGGGCGTATCTGGTGGGTGGTCGTCCGCGCGTTGTTCATGTGTATATGAATGCCGCAAAAATGCAGGCATTTCATGTTACCGCGGTGACCATCCAGCAGGCCATTGAAGCCGCCAATGTCAGTATTTCCGCAGGCTCGTTCAAACACAATAATCAGGAATTTCAGGTTCTGGCCGGTAATCCGCTGGGCAACAGCCGCGAATTGGGCCGCCTGGTGGTGGGCGTCTGGCGGCAGCAGCCGGTCTTTTTGCGATCCGTGGCCCGTGTGATCGATGGCGCGGCGGAGGCGGATTGCTATGTTGCGCATTATTGGGGACCGGCGGCCCATTTCCCTGAAGCCGTCGGCTTTCGCGGTGATTTAATTGCCGGCACCACGAAAGCCACGGTCGGGCCTGGCCAGCCGGCTATCAGTATTGCCGTGGCCAAAAAGGCGGGTGCCAATGCGGTTTCGATGGCCGACGCGGTTATTTCCTGCGCTAAAAGTCTGGCCCCCGCGATTATTCCCGCCGACATGCAATTGGTGGTCACCCGGAATTATGGCCTGGCGTCCAATGAAAAAGTCAATACTCTGGTGTTCGGATTGCTGGTCGCCATAGCCATTGTGGTCGCGTTGCTTACCATCGGTCTGGGGTGGCGGGAATCGCTGGTGGTGGCGGTGGCCATTCCAGTCGTTTTCGGCATAACCCTGGCGGTCAATCTGTTGCTGGGCTACACCATTAACCGCGTGACACTTTTCGCTCTTATTCTTTCACTCGGCCTGCTGGTGGACGATCCGATCGTGGATGTGGAAAACATTTCCCGCCACTTCGCCATGGCTGGAAAAGCTACGCGGCGTATTGCCCTGGGTGCGGTAACGGAAATTCTCCAGCCGCTGATTGTGGCCACGTTTGCGGTCATCCTTTCGTTTGTGCCGATGTTTTTCATCACCGGCATGATGGGTCCCTATATGCGGCCGATGGCGCTGAATGTGCCGGTGGCCATGCTGGCATCGCTGCTGGTTGCGGTCACCATCACACCGTGGCTAAGCTTCCATGTTCTTAAGCACAAATGGAAAATAAACAATCAGCAAACCCTGTTGGAAGAGGCGGACCCGCACGCGGTCCGCGCGGTAAAAAAGACGCTCCGGTACCGCATTTTCAATCCCCTGCTTGGTCCGCTCCTTCGCCACAGGCCGCTGCAATGGCTATTTCTGGCGGCCGTAGGGTGCGTCACAATTCTCGCGGTGATGCTTCCGGCGGAGCGGCTGGTTCCGCTGAAAATGCTTCCATTCGATAACGGCACCGGGCTGCTCCTGGTTGTCCATGAACCGCGCGGCACCACGCTGGAACAAACCAGCGCCGCAGCCCAGGCCCTTGGTCGCTATCTGCAAACACAACCCGAAGTCGTTGATTTTACGAGCTACACTGGCGCTGCGGCTCCGATGGATTTCAATGGCCTTGTGCGGCACTATTTTCTGCGGAACAATCCCAATGATGCACAAATTGCAAT
>JAJZEY010000413.1 GCA_021805585.1 Planctomycetota bacterium | reverse complement strand
TGTCCCAGCGGATCCGCAAAGTTAATAATCACCTGACCAATCTTTTCCGGCCGCGGCAAATTTACCTGCACCCAGTGCGGATGCGGCGTGGCAATGGAAGAATGCCAGCGGTTCGCGGCAAAGTCCGCGGGGTTGGCGATAATGCCGTCAATTACTTTTGATGTGCAACCCGGCTCGGCAGCCAATTCACTGTCCGACGTGGCGATGGCACCTCTGGAGGCGAGCGCCAGATTATGCTTCTCCACTGGAATCACCGGATAATGCGCCGGGGATTTAAGTTCGGGAAAACAAGTGAATCGTTCTGATTCAATCGGCCAGTACGGCCGGAATTCATGTCCTGGGGCACCCGACACGGTAAAATGGAGCGGTTTGCCGTTGACTGGCGTTAAGCGAGCAAGGATATCATCGGCAGACACCGGCAGTTGCCAGGGGTCCTGCTTGCCATCCGGACAGACCGCGGCAAGCAAAATCGGTCCGAATTCGAAGCCGTAGCGCAAACCGCCCGGAAATTGATCCATGCCGGTATAAAGGGACAATCGGACATCCATGGGCAGTGTAAAGGAAATCACGTCACCATCCGCCCACACGCGATTGAGCGGCAGATACGATCCGGGCCTGCCAGTCGCGATTTTCCTGCCGTTCAGATAAACCCTCATCTCCGCATCCGCCCATTGCGGCACGCGCACGCGAATGACCGCCGCCACGGGTGCCGTCACCTGGACCGTCATTTTCACCAGCGGGTGCACAGGGAACCGCGTTTCCATGGCCAGATGCATAGGGCGGCCGCGGGTTTCCCAGGAAATGGAGGATTGTGCGAACAAATTGATATATATACCATCTTCCGCGACAGAATAAATATATTCCGGCAGAGACCCGATCTGCCGCGTTCCCTGGCCTTCACAGCAGGTGTTGTTTTGTGCACCGTTTTCCTTTTGCCCATCAAGGCTGGCATGATACCGGATTCCGCTGTTGCCGGCCTGATTGGCCATCAGCACATTGTAAATGGATTTTTCAATTTCGCTGGCGTATTGCTCCCGATCGGGGAACAGTTGCAGCAGGCCGTGATTAAGGCTGACCCAGAAACTGCTGCCGCAGTTCTCGCCATTTTGCAGGTGTAAAAACGCGGACCGTGGCGGATAGGCATAACCCTCACAGATGCTGATGGCCCCTCCAATATGCTGCCAGTTCCAGAGATACAGATCCCACGCACCCAGAACCGCGTCCAGATATCTGGCCGCGCCGGTGGCACGGTATAAATCCAGATAAGGAGTGATGGATGTCAGCAGGTAGCAATGCGGATGGTCATATGGATACAGCCAGACCGCCTCCGGGTCGCGCCGGGCCAGTCCTTCCAGCCAATAATTTTCCTGGAAGTAGCGCTGAATCACCTGCAGGTCCTTCGGCTTTCCGACGGGCGTAAAATAGGTGCGGGTATTGGCGATCATGCCCTGCACCCCCTGGCTGGCGCGGCGCAACAATTCCGGCAGGTAATCACACTGGTCAAACCAGTCGTAAAATCGTCGCAGTACGCCAAACGCTTCTTTCTGGCCCGCCAACCCCGCATCCACCAGACCGTGCGTGACCCATGAGCGGGTATAAGCGGCGCGTTCGCTGTAAAAAATGGAATCTTCGGGATAGGCCATCGCGTAGCCGTCCGGTCGCTGGCATTCCACAATTCCCGCTACCACCGCATGAAGCCGTTGCCGCAATTCCTTGTGTTCCATCCAACGCAGGGTATTGCCGGCCCCCATCATAAAACGTCCGGCATTGGAGCCGGGTAGATCGGTATCCCAAAATGGAACAGGTGGCGGCAGATTCGGCGGATTCGGCTTACCTGCCCGCTGGCGAAACGGCCGCAGCAGTTCGGCCACGCCAAAACGTCCCAGCAGATAGGCGATATTATTTTCCATCACGGTCTGAAACAAACCGCCTCGGATTGTCACTCCGCTTCGCGGCGCAATAGCTTTGAATTTAACCGGCCTCCAGTCCGCGACGGGCGTGACATTTCCGACGTTGTCCGTAACCACGCCTTCCCCCTGCGGCCGCGGACGGCGTGTCAACGGCATCACAACACCCATTCGGCTCCAATTCGCAGTGTAGGGCGGCATGCAGGGATATATCTGCCGCAAGGCTTCATAATTCGCCTGGTCCGATGCGCCACCCTGGGCCAAGGGCTGGGGCGCAATGTATCCGCCGCCAGCCGCGTTGAATTCGATCAGGCCATCGGAATCGGTCACACGGCAGCCTTCCGCCACGTCCCGCCCACCCGACCAGACCTCTATTTTCGACATGCCGAATTGCCCGCTGTTAAGCTTTGTGGCCGTAAGGCGCACGAATCGGCCCGCGGTCTGCCGGCCCGACAGATTGACCACTTTGTTGCCCGGTTGTGGAAAGTCGCGCTGCATCTGATCGCAAATCATTTTTGGAGCGGTGAATTTATCATCCGCGGAAACCTCCAGGCGAAAGCGACTTGGAAAATACTCGGCCACCGGTCCATAGCCCAGCAGCGGCATAAGCTTGATCTGATCAATGGCGTGCGGCCGCCCCAGATCTATCTGCACCCATTTGCTGGTCTGGTTGGAAGCCACGCGCGACAGATACCCAAAGGGCGTAATCCGCGCGATGCGCTCGACTCCCATCGATTCCCGCAATTGCACAACCCCGGAATAAACGCCGTCGGCTCTGGTTTCCGATGGGGAACACGCGATCGCCGCCGCCGCGGCTGCGGACGCGGCCGTTAGAAACCGACGCCGATCCAGCGCCAATGGATTGTCGGCGGAATTGTTCAGTTTATGAACCATCATGACACCATCATAAGTGATCTGTGCCGGGCCAGACCGGAATGTGCGCAGCGAGAATGCCTTCACATTTCCGGTACTTCATCGTACCGCCAACAAAGGGGCAATACTACAACGCCGGACGATCATATTTTTTGCCTCCTTCGGCACAAGTTCGCCGCCGCACGAACCACGGCCGCAGGACCCACGGGATTGCCGCGCAACGCCAGCCGGTTATGATGTCCGCAGGAAATACTTGGCCCCTTTGGAGTCACAACGAATGCGACCCGGTACCCAGGAATCTAATGGCGGTGGCACGCTGACAGATCAGCCGCACTATAAAGTGATTATTGGCATGGAAATTCATGTCCAGTTGGCGACTGTCTCTAAAATGTTTACCGGTGCGGCCAACGGGTTTGGCGGTGCGCCGAATTCGCAGGTGGACCCGGTGATTCTCGGTCTGCCCGGCGTATTGCCCGTTATCAACCGGCGCGCGGTGGAAATGGCCATCATGGTTGGCCTGGCGCTGCAATGCGACATTGCCGCTCATACCAAATGGGACCGCAAAAGTTATTACTATCCGGACCTGCCAAAGAATTATCAGATAAGCCAATACGACCAGCCACTGTGCGGCGCCGGCGTACTTGAATTGCCGCTGCCGGATGGTCAGGTGAAAACAGTGCGTATCCGGCGGGCGCATCTGGAAGAAGATGCGGGCAAACTTCTGCATGAGGCTGGAGCAACGGAAAGTCTGGTGGACTTAAACCGCGCCGGCACACCGCTTCTGGAAATTGTGACCGAACCGGATCTGGCCAGTCCTGAAGAAGCCCGACTGTTCGGCGAAGAACTGCGAAGGATTTGTCGGTATCTGGGTGTTTCGGAAGGCATCATGCAGCAGGGGCACATGCGTTTTGAACCCAACATTAATTTGCACATATTTCCTGATGGCCCCAGCGGCGGGCGCGTCATCAAAACGCCGATTACTGAAGTCAAAAATCTTAACAGTTTCCGCGCTGTGGAGCGGGCCTGTGCGTATGAAATTCAGCGGCAACTTGCCGCCTGGATGGCCGACCCGGCCGCCAAAGCAACCGGGGGCAAATCAACCCGCGGCTGGGATGATGACAAAGGCCAGACTCTGCTGCAGCGCGAAAAAGAGGAAGCGCACGATTACCGCTATTTTCCCGATCCGGACCTTGTGCCCCTGCATGTGAGCCAACAATGGGTCAATGAATTGCACAGCCGCCAGCCGGAACTTCCTATTGCACGCCGCCAGCGAGA
>JAJZEY010000091.1 GCA_021805585.1 Planctomycetota bacterium | reverse complement strand
AAGGAAAACGACTTGCAGGAAAGTTTTCACGCCAAATACCCAACTATCTTTGCGATATTTTCCCTTCCCGATAAAACGGGCACACCCGCTCACAATGGTGCGTGCGCGGCTTTAGACGCCTTACGATAGCCGTCAAATGCGGCGCGGCCGGTTCGCGTCAGCCGCAGCAGGGTCTGGGGGACTTTGCCGCGATATGTCTTTTCAATTTCGACGTAGCCGGCTTTTTCCAGCCGCGCCAGGTGGCTGGAAAGATTACCCTTGTTCATTTCCGTTTCGTTCAGCAGGTAAAGAAAATCACATTCTTTAACCGCCGACAGCAGCGTGACAATCATTAATCTGGCCGGTTCATGAATAACCCGATCAAGTGCAAAAATAGCATGAATTTGGTTATTCATTTCAGCTCCGGGCCGGCAGATTTCGTGCGCCGCAGGTAGGAATAAAGAGTGCCCGCAGCTGAGCCAAGCCAGAGCATTGCAACAAGCAGAACCGGGGGGCGATCCCACTGGCCAAAATCTTCTGGAATCATGATGCCAAACGTGAAGAGACACAAGATCATGGAAACCAAGACGAGCCATTTCCACCGGTGTTCCTTGCCCATGCGGGCGGCCCCAATCGCGTATACGACGATACTGATGACGATCAGCATGATAACCCGTAGATTCCACGTCTTTGGACTCAAACTCCCGACCAACATCGCATGATACCTTTTGGCCAGAAAAGCCAGACCGACCGCGGCAAGGATCACTATCAGGCGGACGGTGACGGTCATGATCCACCACCGGCGGCTTCTGCGCGGATATGCGGCGTAGCCGGTGCGTGGCCATGTGATGTAGCGCTTGATCGCCCGACGGGCCCCAAAGGCGAAGGCCAGCGCCAGCATCAGACTCGCATATATCACCACCACGCGAATCCACGTCGGCGAATGGCCAGGCAATAATGCCTCCAGATAGCCTGCCAGGGCAAAGCCCAACAGCGCCAAGCCGACAACCATTTCACCGGTACCGTCAATATTGTCATAGCGTTTGGGCCGGGCAATGTAGTTTTGCAATTCCGATTTCATACAGTCTAGTTTATATTACAAACTAGTTTCTGTCAAATATCCGGCGACGGCGACCGCCGCGCGGCGGGCAACAAGGCCGCCCCTCCGCTCGCCCTCCGCTTGCTGCGGCACTGCCTTGCCGCAGGGAAAGACTCTATCTTGGCAAAACCCGTTTCGCGCCCGGTTGACAGGGAGTACATCACAGGAGCCGATCGTACGGCTTGCCGGTTAGTGTAACCTTTTCCCGGCTTTCATCAGCGCCAGCAGTTGAGCCTTGCGCCGTTGGCGCGTTTCCGGTCTTAAGGCGGTTTGCAGCCGCCAGCCGATGGCGTAGGTATTCGCATTGTTCAGCGTCATAAAGAACGCATAGGCCGCTTTATCTTTCTTGAGATCACGGATGAAATCCTCCGGAACCTCCATGGTGACGGCCGGGTCGTACGCGCGGTCCCAACGCCCGTCGGACTTAGCGGCTTGCACTTCCGCTAATCCAGGCGGTGTCATGCGTTCATCTTTTACCAGGCGAGCGACATGCTCACGATTCCGTTTTGACCACAGGCTCTTCGGCCGGCGCGGCGTGAATTTTTGCAGCCAGGATTCATCGTCGTATCGCGCTTTTTGCCCGTCAATCCAGCCAAAACAGAGTGCCTCGTCGAGCGCTGCGCCGTGGCACACAGTCTCTTTGCCCGCATGCTTCTTGAATATGCGCAGCCAAATACCGGTCGACGTCGCATGGTGCGCTGTCAGCCATTGACGCCATTCCGCGGCGGTCTTGAAGGTTTTGACGGGACGGTCGTCAGTCATGTTTGTTGCTCATATCTAAATAGCCTTGCGATCAGGTCGATGTTACGCGCGGTGCATTTTTTTGCCTCTTCCGGCGGCTTTATTTTACGGTGGCCGATAGCAACGGGATAGTGTACATACGCCTGGCGGTGCCCGCTAAGATTTTATTCCGGAAAGACCAGGATTGCGCCATGATCATATTGGCTCCTTTTCTTTCGCCACCTGAAATCAAGAACCACCCGCTCATTTACGATGCGCCACGCGCCGCCAGCTTGCGTATTGGCACCAGCGCCCGCAGGCGGGAATCCCGCAAATAAAGCCCCAGCCAGACCAATACGCCAACTGCAACCGGCAGATAAAACGGCTGGCCCGCGCGCACGTGGGTTGCCGTCGCCCCGCCGAGGTAGCCGGTCAGCAGAATGGCCCCAAGCACGGCAGTCCGCGGGAACAGATAGATAATCACGCATGCCACTTCCACACCGGAGATGGGACGTGCCAGGGATGCGGAATATCCGAGTTCCGTAAATGTCTTAATCATTGCTGCTGGATTCACGACCATGAACACCCCGCCGACACCCATCAGCAGCGCGGGCAATATACTGATGACCCATCCCACGTAAAAGGCGGTGCGCCCGACCCCATTGATATTTTCATGTGTTGGCATTGCGTGTCTTCCTTAAAATAAAACGCCCTTCGGCTTTTTAATGTAAGCACCCGGAGCAAGCCCTGTCAATTATCGTTTTGCAGATACCCGTCGATATATGATTGCCGGACAATCCAGTGCCGCGGGAGTTAAGGACATGACGAATCGGCGCAATGGCCACCGGCGGGATATGCGTCGATTTTATGCAATCGAATCAACACACAGGCTCGGACGTGTCGATGGCGTGAACGCAATTATCCGCATGATCCGCATCATCCGCGGTCTTACACAGTCCATTTTAAATTGCGTACACCGGCGCGGGCATCGCTTTGCAGTGCGCTTAATTCATGCAGCATCGGGCAGTACATTCAGCCAATGCGGCAATTTCAGTAAATGCAATATCGGCGGAACCGCCGGCAAGGCAAAACGCAAACGGCAGCGCTTCCAAAGACAATTCAGTTTCCAGTTTCCATAAGCTCCGCAACCGTTTCCAAAATGGAACCAGCTCAAATAAACCAACCGGAACCTATGGATGCGCCTGCGGCGAAAATTACGTTTTCTATTGGATATTCGCCGGTTATCGCCGCATAATTATGACGATATTTTGAAGACTTTTGCATGGCTTATAGCAACTCGTAAACATCTTAAAATAAATCACTTATGAATATTATAGATTCCGATTTTCCCGCGCCATCATCGCGCCTAAAATATTTTCGTTGACATCAATATAGCAAATGCTATAATTGGCGTATCTTGGCTTAGACTACGGTTAATGAACAGCCCAAACAAGGAATCGGATGGCTGCTGAAACATCACCTCCCGCATTTCCGAGTGACCATTCCACCTGGATCAAGCAATTCCGCGCCCGGTTGGGACTTACGCAAATGGAACTCGCCGCCCGCCTGGGCGTTTCGGTTGAACATGTGAACCGCTGGGAGAACGGACAAAACCGGCTTTCGCCCCTGTCCTGGTCGCGACTGCAGCGGATGGATGCAGGCGATTCGCCTGTAGTGCCGGCGGCGTTGCAATCCGCCAGCAAACCGGTCACCGACTTCACCGCTTCGCCGGACGTGGTGCGGGCGCTGGCTGAGGGGGAACGCCTTTCCTTCGGCCACATGTTCAACCCGGCCTTTGCTACGGAAATTTCGCAAATTGATCCGCTGCCACACCAGCGGCTGGCGGTTTATGGTCACATGCTTAAGCAGAACCCGTTGCGGTTTCTGCTGGCGGATGACGCAGGTGCCGGCAAGACCATCATGTCCGGGCTTTACATTCGCGAGATGCTGGCGCGGCGACTGCTTAAGCGCGTGCTGATCATCCCACCCGCCGGCCTGGTGGGCAACTGGCAACGCGAACTGCTTACCCTTTTCAGCCTGCAATTCGCCATCCTCAGCGGCGCGGACGCCAGGGACGCCAATCCCTTTCTCGGCCCCGGCAGCGATTGTGTGATCGTCAGCGTGGATACTCTCTGCGGCCCAAAAATGTTTGCCCGCCTAAAGGAAGCGGCAGTGGTGCCTTATGATCTGGTGATCTTCGATGAAGCCCACAAGCTATCCGCCGACCGGGACCGCGACCTGCACGTCCGCAAAACGGACCGGTACCGCTTGGCGGAGGCACTGG
>JAJZEY010000203.1 GCA_021805585.1 Planctomycetota bacterium | reverse complement strand
GGAAAAAGTAATGTCAAACGAGGCCCGGTTTTCCCACCGCCGCAACGACGGAAACAATGACACACTCACCAGACAGGTCAGCAGAATCAAGGCCCAGTTGGCCAGCGGCCAGCGGTGCATGGGAACATCCACGAGAAATGGGAGGAATAGAAAAATCGCGAGCCTCCGGCTTCAATGTCCAGGCATCGACAGGCAATGAAAAACAAGATTTTAACCCGTTAAGCAAATCGCCACAAGCCGCCGATCTTTAAAAATTTTGCGACGCCATCGGTCACACCAAGGGTGCGTGCGGTCCGGTTTGGCGATATGTCATGATCGGCCCAATTGCCAATGCGCAGACCAACCCCGGCGCAGCCAGACTGGTGGTGAATCGCTTTGCTCTCCCCGCTCCCTCCATTTTGTCGGGAACGGGTCCGGCGTCAGGCACCGACCACATCCGGGCCGACATGTTTTGCCGCGGCTCCAACATGGGCCGCAGGCGCATGATGTTCAGCCGCGGTTGCGGCCGGCGAATGCACTTCATAAAGCAGAAAATCGTGGGTGCCAACGCGCGCCACCAGCACCAGCACTTCCGGCGATGACTCCAGATGCCGGGCGGCGTGAATTTTCACCGCGCGGCTGGCCCCGTTTTTGTGCAGCATGTCCACGGTTATCAGCGATTGATGCCCTGTGGCCTCATGACGCAAGGGCTGGCGAAAGGCACGCGAAACCATCCGGTATAGTTCGTCCAGGCTGTGAATATGGTGGGCATCCCGCGAGGCTCCGGAGATACCTAACACCCGCATTGCTTCGGGGGCGTCGAGGCGCGGCGCGGTATCCACCGCATGATGCAGCTTCTGGTGGAATCGGGCCACACATGCCCCAAAGGTTTCCCCCATTACCTGCGCATCGGGAATGTGAACTTTCTTGCCGCAGGCCGAGCAGGTAACAGGCCTGCGCAACAGGCTTTTAAGGGCTTCGGCAACGCCCGAAGACTGCATGGGGGCCAGACAATGAACACAGCGTGGAAAATGAGTTTCCATAATGCCAACTCCTGGAATACCAATTCGACCATCTCTCCCGTAGGCAATTTTGAATCAGTTGCCACGGCTTATGATGCCTTGCATCCACAAGACATCGGTTATTTACTTTCTTAGCAGGCGCGCCAGTTTTTCAGATACGGCAGAGTTGCAAAAACGCGCCCGAGCGAGCTTCCGTCTTAACGTATCCTACATCACGGACGATGGCTTTTCAAGCGAAGCACTGATAAAAGCGGAATGCCGACCGCAGGCCCCCGCTATTGGGAAATTAAATCTTCTATTATCGGCAACAGGTGACCCCCCACCGGGGCCAGCGCGGGTTCTAGCGCCAAACAGGTGCCAAATCCCCGACAATACCGCCCGAAAGGATGCTTATTTAGCCCGGCCCGCTCCATTCCCATTCCACATGCGGGGCCTTGGTCATGGCCTTGGCCGCCTGATACAGGCATTCCTGGCATACCAGCACCTCTGTCCGGTCAGGATGGCACCAGCGGTCCATGGAAGGCGGCAAATTGATCCGCAGACAAAGCGTACAGGCATATTTTCCCTCCAGGGACCGCTTTTCCCGCAACGCCCGTTCCAGGCACGGCAGACAGATGGCCGATCCATGGTGCCCCTCCACCATGGCGGATTGACCATCCCATTCGCCATGGCAAAAGTCGCAGCAAATCACAATTTCCTTGCCCACCGGCTTTTGCATGGGTAGGTTCTCCAAAAACGACTGCCTGTCTTCGCGGTACCATTTCATGCCGCCGGGCTTTTCACATGCAAACCGTTACCCGCGGCGGATTTAAACCCGGATCGCAGACGGCGGACTTTTGGCGGCCATTGACTGACGGCCGTATGGCATCGCCCACGAATTGGCTGTATTATACCCTGCTTGTTCAACGCGAGAGGAACCTACAGCCATGGCCGATTCAACCTTTCAGGCATCCATTGTAACCCCCGAATCCGTTTTGCTGGAAACCCAGGCAAATTTTGCCGTAGTCCCGGCTGATGACGGTCTGCTTGGGGTACTGACACACCACGCCCCGTTTATTACGCGAATGAAGCCGGGCGTCCTGAAGCTTACAAGTCCAGATGGGGTCTACCGGTTTGCTGTTACCGGCGGCTACGCTCAGATGCAGGACAATATTCTAACCGTGCTGACCGATGACGCAATTGCTGAATCCGCCGTCAACGCGGAGCTGATTTCCGCTGAAGATACCAAGGCTCAGGCCATGCCCTCGGAAACCGATCTGCAAACGCGCAAGCGCAAAGCCGCTCTGGCACGGGTTGAAGCCCTGCGGGCTTTGGCGGCCATAGGTGATGAATAACCGTTGCGTCACTGGGCCCCTCGTAGACGCTGCGCAAGGGAACGGCAACGGAAGAATTGGCATCGGACGTGACGTTCGCGAACAATCGCGACAAAAAAGGGACCGACGGCCGTGCGCCCGCCGGCTTTGGATCGTCGGCAGCGTTGCCATCCGCAGCCGTGGAATATGGCACACGTGTGGGCAAATGCGTAAGTCATACCGCCAAGCCAGATAGCCACCCCAGTAAGCTTGTAACCCAAGCATCATTATGCGGCAAAAACCGCCAGGTCCGCCTTTACGGTTCCTCGCTGACATCATTGGTTTGTCCCGGATAACGCCCTGGGTGCCGCCCCGGTCGGCTGCTCCGGTATGGGTGGCGGGAAAAATCTTGAGTGTCGGAATCCGCACGGTGACCGCCATCATCAAAATCCTCCGGCGACTCTTCGGATGACTCAGCGGCGGCTTCAGGAGCGGCCACTTCCGCAGCCGGGTCGGCCGCCACATCACCGGGCAATGTGGCATTATGGCCGGCATCCGCACCTTGCCGGGTTCCTGTCGGCTTAAGCGGTGGTCGGCTATCCGGCGGCGGGTCTGACGGTCCCGAAGAGTCGTTACCGTCCGGATCATCCGCTTCCGCCTTTGCGGCCCGGGCGCGATTGCGGTCGGCCAAAGTGGTCAGAATGACGCCCAGCACATAAAGCAGAAGCAGCGGAATGAAAATGCACAAGAACGTAAAGAAGTCCGGCGTGGGCGCTAAAAACACCGCAAGCAGCGCCAGCGCCATGACGGCGTAACGCCACATTTGCCGAAATTGCGCCGCCTTGACGACACCGATTTTCGTCAGAATCAGCATCACCATCGGCAATTCAAACGACACGCCGAAGATCAGCGCCATAATCGTCGCGAAACTTAAATATTCACTAAGCGTCGGCAACGGCGAAAACAGCGCATCGGCCGGTTGCGCCCGCAAAGTCAGCGTGCGGCCGCCCACATGAATGCGCACCTGACTGGTGCGGGCGTTGTACCACATGGCCACGGTGTGCTTCGGGAAATGCGTCGGATCGCTTTTGGCCATGGGAATCAGCAGCGGCTTAATCTGGTCCCCGGTCGGCAGCCCGCCAACATGAATTCCCTGCGAATGGGTTCCAAAAACAGATCTTTCCAGACCATACGGCTTGACCTGGGGCACCTGAATGGTCAGGTTAAAGCTGATAATAAATTTCAACAGGACCGGCAGAACCAGAAAGAAAAAGAACGCCACGCCCAGCAGAAAAAGCCCGATACTTGGACCAATGTATTTGTATATGACCCGCCGTTCGCGCACGAAAAGCCCGGCGGCCACAAATCTCCAGACCTGATAAATAATCCAGGGGCTGGCCACCACCAGGCCGGCCTTAAAGCCGGTCATCAGGTAGGAAATAATCGATCCGGTGGTTTTATGGTAATAAAGCTGGACCGGAAATCCGCCCCAGCGGAGAGCCAGCAGATAGGGTTGATAAATGGCGTTGATGATCGTGTCGGAAAAAATCAGACAGATGGAAACGCCCACCATGGCACCGACCAGAGCCAGAATGACCCGTTTGCGCAGCTCCCCAAGATGGTCGCCGAACGACATCACCGGAAGGTCGGCCTCCCGCCGATCACCCGGCGTATCGCCGGCCTTTCGCCCGCGATTAAAATTTGAAACGATGTCATTCCACAAAGCCATAGTACTCTCGTCGTTTTAAGGTTGCGATTCCGCGCTGCCGGACGCGGTTGGACAGGTCCGCC
>JAJZEY010000096.1 GCA_021805585.1 Planctomycetota bacterium | reverse complement strand
CCGTTATGGCCGCCGCTCGACCCGCCCGGGCGCAGCCGCACGACCCCGCAGGGCAATGCGATATCATCCACCACGACCAGCAGGTCATCTAAGGACAGGCCGTAGAACCGCATCACCGCAAGCACCGCGCCGCCACTTAAATTCATGTATGTCATGGGCCGGAGCAGCAGCAGTTTTTGATCTCCGCTGCCCAGCGCTGCCAGAAGCCCGCCATGGGCGGCCTTCCAATGAATGTGCGATCCGGCACCGGCCAACCGCTCCAGCGCCATGAATCCGGCATTGTGTCGCGTTCCGGCATATTCTTCACCCGGATTGCCCAGCCCTGCTGCGAGTTTCATGCGCGACTGTCCATTTTTGCTTCGCCGCAGGCCGCCCGCCGCACACGCCGGCCAGGCGTGACTCAGGCGGCCAATCGAACGCTGTTGGCCGCCAACCGGCCCGCACATACGCGATTATTTTTTAGCCGGCGCTTTTTTGTCCGCAGCCGGTGCGGCCCCCGCGGCTCCTGCCGCAACAGCTTCACCTTCCGCCGGTTTCTTGCCAATAACTTCCGGACCGGCGGCAACCACCGCCGCGGCATCCACTTCCGGCACAATTTCCTTAACCGCCCGCACCTGGCAGATAATCTGTTCGGGCGGATTAAGCATTCGCAGCCCGTCCGGCAGTGAAAGTTCGCGGGCGTGCAGCGCTCCATCAAGTTCCAGATGTTCCACGTTGACGCGCAGGGAATCCGGAATCTGCAGGGGCAGCACCATCACTTCAATTTCCGCGTGCTGCACTTCCAGAATGCCGCCTTCTTTGGCACCCTTGGGAGTGCCACGAAATTCCAGCGGCACCTTGACCTTTACCTCGCGCGAGGGGTCAATTCGCAGAAAATCAACATGTTCAATTTTTGTCTGCAGATAGTTGTACTGCACATCCTGTATCAGAACGTGTTCCAACTTTCCGGCAATTTCCAGATCCACCAGATGCGCGCCGCTATGCACGGCTTTTTCCGTTTCCGGTGCCCCCAGGGCCACGGCCACATTCCCGCCGGTAAGACCATAAACCACCGCCGGCAATTTGTTTGCCGCGCGAAGAATCTCCCCGCTGCGTCCACCCAGGCTGGTGCGCGATTCGGCCTTAAGCACAATTCGTTGCGATTTAACTGCCACCATGGCTGATACTCCTGCTGTAAAAAAAGTCGTTTGTCATGTGGCCACCGGAAAAGTCCGAGGGCCGGCCGACGGGCACACCCCGCCGGATTTTATCGCTTGCCTCCGTTACCCCCCTTGTCAAACAGAATGGAAACGGATTGATTCAAGTGAATGCGATGGATCGCCTCTCCCAGAAGGTCCGCCACCGAAAGCACCACAAGGCGGTCGCGAATCGGGTCCAGACGACTGTCCATGGGCACCGTATCGGTGACCACAATTTTGCTGATCGGGCTTTTGGCCAGCCGCTCCACCGCGTTGCCCGCGAACACGCCATGCGTGGCGGCAATATGCACGGCCTTGGCACCGTGGTCCATCAAAATGCGGCTGGCCTCTGCCACCGTTCCCCCGGTAGTGATCATGTCATCAAACATCAGCACGGTTTTGTCATGCACATCGCCCACGATGGTGGTCATGGCCACCTGTGATCCGGATTGCCGCCGCTTGTCAATAAACGCCAGGTCGCCGCCCAGCATTTCCGCATAATAACTGGCCGCCTTTAAATTGCCCGGATCCGGTGAAACCACCGCAATTCGCCCCATATTCGCCAATTCCGTGCGGTACCATTGCATGAACACCGGGGAAGCCAGCAGATGATCCACCGGCAGATCGAAAAATCCCTGCACCTGCGCCGCGTGCAGATCCATTGCAATCACGCGGTCCACTCCGGCCGCGGTAATAATATTGGAAACCATTTTTGCCGTAATCGGCGTGCGCCCTTCACTTTTGCGGTCCTGCCGTGCATAGCCGAAATAAGGAATAACCGCCGTGATGCGCATAGCCGATGCCCGCATCAGACAATCCACCCATATCAGCAACTCGACAAGAGTGTCATTCACGGGCGGACAGGTCGGCTGAATAATAAAACAATCGCGGCCGCGAACGTCTTCATCCAGTTTGACGATGATTTCGCCATCCGGAAAAGTTTCCGTGCGGGCTTTCCCCAGCGGTACACCCATGCGCTGACTTATTTTTTCCGCCAGCACCGGGTTCGCCCTTCCGGCGAAAATTTTCAGTTCGTCATCGGGATGCGATGTTCTTATTTTTTCCGCCTGTTTCGCCACGCCGGCACATCCATAAAAAAAGTCGCCGCAGCACGCGCGGCAAACAAAACCAAACGGCAATTTTTGCCGCTCGGCAAACAACCCTGAATTTCAAATCACCCGCGAACCGGAAAAAATTCCGGCTTCGCCGGCGCAATTAAATCCCGCCGCCACCGCCATCGGGTCGCGCGGCCGGTCCGCGTTTCATTTGAAACGCCCGCCGCGACCAATCACTGTTCCCGCCGGAACGTGGCTGGCCGGTTCAACCTTTGCGCCGGAACCGATCCAGGTAAAAGGCTCGAGCACAGTATCTTGACCGATTTTCGCGCCAAATTCAATCCATGTCGATTCCGGCCGAACCACCGTCACACCGGAATCCATCACCGCCTGCACAATTCGCCGCTGCATCAGCCCATTTACCGTGGCCAGTTCAGCCCGTGAATTGATGCTTAAGACATCTTCCGGTGGCACGGCGTTGACGGCGGCAACCCGCTCGCCCCGCCTCCGCAATATCGACACCGTATCCGTCAGATAATACTCCCCTTTTTCGTTATTTGGCTTAATTTCCGCTAATGCGGAAAACAGTTTCGCTATATCGAACAAATAGTAGGATGGGTTGACCTCGCAAATATGGCGTTGCGTTTCAGTCGCATCCCGGTGCTCCACAATTTCCAGAACCTCATCTCCACTGCCGCGAATAATTCGGCCATAGCCGTGCGGATCGGCAAGCTCGCTGGTCGCCAGGGTAAGCGCCGCGTTGTGTCGCCGGTGCTGACTTAAAAGCGCCTCCAGCGTTTTGGTCCGAATCAGCGGTCCATCGCCTGCCAGCACGAATACATCGCCCTCGGTTCCAGCCAGTGCCGCCTCGCACACGCGCACCGCATGACCCGTCCCCTTCTGTTCTTCCTGATGAACCCACAGAATATCGGCATCGGCATCAAAAGTTTCCATCACTTCGCCCCGCCCATGTCCCACCACCACCGCTATTTTTCCCACTCCAACCTCGCGTACGGCATCCAGCACATAAGCCAGCATCGGTCGTCCGCAGATTTCATGCAGCACTTTCACACGCTGGGACTTCATTCGCGTGGATTTTCCCGCAGCTAAAATAATGGCCGATACCGTCATATGACCAGACTCCTTTACGCATCGTCGTTCATGCAACAATAAAATTGCTACCGCAGCGTCAACAATAATCGCAAAACGCACCAATTTCAAAATTGCCCGCGGTGAATCAGCCATGACAAATGGCACGATGGGTTATTTTCCGCCGGAACGGGGCCATTGGCGGTGTCCGGGCGCGGCTCTGTCAATGTCCAACTCCCACGCGGAAGTCCGATCGTTGCCTCGCCGGCTGGTCGCCAGCTTGCCGACGGGGAAAAGGATGCATCCGGCAATCGGGATCGACACCATGTTCCGCTGTCGGATGAATTGCCCAGCAATCATCGTAATCCAGTCCGATTTTCCGCTTGGTGCCCGGCACAGCATGAACTGCCCCGTGGGGCAATGTATAAAACAATTGTCCGACGATACTATATCTTTTATATAATTATATATATCTTTAATTCTTTTTTGCCCGCAACATAATCGCGAACCTTAGCAAGTCAAATACCCGCCAACGGACTTGACCGGCCTGGTCCGGGCGGAACTGCGGTTTAATACCCGTAGTTTGAAGAAATGGGCCGTCCGGGCGTTGCATAATGAAAATAGTCATCACGGTCGTAGACTCGGCCGCGGTCATCATCGTCGTCGCGGTTGTCGTCATCATCGTCATCTTCGTGATGGTAATAACCGGGTCCACATTGATTGTTATTCTGATACCAAGGCGAAGACGTGCATCCACCGGCCCCCAAGA
>JAJZEY010000530.1 GCA_021805585.1 Planctomycetota bacterium | reverse complement strand
TATCTGAACGTGCGTATCCGATTTATCTGAGGCGCGGTTTTGGTCCGGGCAATCAGCACACGGACTGGATGGAAGCCGAACGGCAATTAAAGGCCGGACTTTAAGCTTTCGCCACAAGCAAAGCTTAAAATCAAAGCAGAAAGTTCAGCGCGTCTGTTGAAATTACAAATTTCAGCAGACGATAAGGGTTTTTCTGCGCAGGCGTGAAGAATTCCCGTGCGGTATACTGCCTTCATGGCTAAAACCAGATCTTATTTTGTTTGCCGACAATGCGGCGCTATGCAGCCCAAATGGATGGGCAAATGCCCAGATTGTGACGCGTGGGATTCCCTGGACCAGATCACCGAGTCCGCAGCGGATCCACATCGACCGGCCATTCTTTCTGATGGCGACGCAGCCACCGGCATGCGCGCAACCATGCAGGACGTGCCCGCCCGCAGCGTTTCGGAAATTCCTGATTTTCAAGTACCGCGGATTGTCACCGGGTTGCCGGAATTTGACCGCGTTCTGGGTGGCGGGGTGGTGCCCGGAAGCGCTATTCTTCTGGGGGGCGATCCGGGTATTGGAAAATCCACACTGATGCTCCAGGCTGGCGACCGCATGGCTCGGCAGGGATTTAAGGTTCTTTACGTCAGCAGTGAAGAATCCGCCCAGCAGACCAAACTTCGCGCCGGCCGGCTGGGTGTCAATCATGAAAAGCTTCTGGTTTACGCCGAATGCGATCTGGAAAAAATTTCCCGGCAGATTCAAAAACATCGGCCCCACCTGTGCATTATTGACTCGGTTCAACTGATTTATAAAACCACCAACCCTTCTCCCCCGGGCAGCGTTTCCCAGTTGAAGGATTGCTGCCAGGAATTGGTGTTTCTGGCAAAATCGGGCGGATCGGCTGTATGTCTGGTCGGGCATGTTACAAAAAAAGGGATGCTGGCGGGGCCGAAGCTGTTGGAACATGTCGTGGATACGGTGCTTTATTTTGAAGGCGACACCCACCACGACCACCGCATCGTCCGCTGCGTGAAAAACCGCCACGGCAGCACGCTGGAAGTCGGCATTTTCCGCATGGGCAATTCCGGCCTGGAACCACTGGAGGATGCCTCCGCCCTGCTTATTGAAAGCCATGAAGGCTCCGCCAACGGAAGTGTGATCACCGCCGCCATGCAGGGATCGCGCGTGCTGGCGGTGGAAATTCAGGCGCTGACCGCGGACAGCATGTTGGGTGCCGCCCGGCGAAAAGTAAGCGGTTGCGATGTCAACCGCGTCGCCATGATTATTGCCGTCCTGGAAAAGCGAGCCGGCCTGCGGCTGGTGGATAAAGATGTATTTGTAAACGTGGTGGGCGGACTGAAAGTAGTGGACCCGGCCGCCGACGCGGCGATCGCTCTGGCAATTGCCGGCTCGCACCTGAAGCGCGGGCTTACCTCGGACACGCTGGTGATCGGCGAACTTGGTCTTTTAGGAGAACTGCGGCAGATCGGGCAGCTTGCCCAGCGACTTAACGAAGCCGCCCGTCTGGGCTACAAGCGCGTCATCGTTCCGGTGCAGCGCAGTGCTGCGGATAAATCCGCCTTGGCGACCGTCGGAAAAGCCATGAAAATTTTCCCCTGCCGCACACTCGACGAAGCCGTCAAGCTGTTGGAATAACTCGGCAACCGTTATTTCCGCGCCAGGCAAGCGTCTCCACCCTGCCGGGGTTAAAACCTCTTCCTTTGCGCCCATAAAATATGTGTGAAAATATAGGGCCGCCGGATGGCGGCCTTCGCCGCGTAATTGGGATGCGGCCGCTTCCTTGCCATTCACCCGCTGTGGTGGAGACTTTTGGCCCTGGTTGCACGCTAAAGCCGTTTTTGGTGCCAAAGTGCGAAGGTTTGGCAGACATGAAGCAACGCCGCCGACCCCAGCGGAGGCGGATATTATCTGAAACGTCGCCGACGGTTAAGGTTCCACCGCGGCAGCCACAATTCACGGCCACCCCCACGCCAAGCCACCCCATGCGGCGGACAGCCCCCAGTACACAGGAAAAATCCATTGGGAAAATGACCATTGCCAGACGGTAGATTGGCCGCCGGGACTGACGTGGCAAGGCCGACCGATTGTGTTGATAATATCAAATAGCTCGAATCGTGGTTGATAAGGGTCCGCTAATTTTTCCGGCGTGGTGCGGTTTTTCGTCTTCACAGACCGCATTTTTTAACGCCAACGCCACTTCATTGTAATCCAGCATGGCCTGACGCCCGATTTATTGCCAGACCCGTTGATAATGATAAGTGCAACGCTATTGACCTGTATGGCAATAACCACTAGGATTTCGCAATGGCCGATGTGGAAATATCACTGTCAGCCGCCGCCGAAATTAAGGAATTGCCGATGGTGATTCGTGGCCGCGTATGGGATGTTGTAGCCCGACTAGAACAATGGCCCGCAGTAAGCGGAGCCAAGCCATTAGCCGGACGACTCGCCGGGCATTACCGTATCCGCACCGGCGATTACCGAGTGCAATTCCGCGTGGCCAAAGCTGTGGTGATTGTTGAAAAGGTTGGCCACCGCGATGGATTTTACGAGGATTAAGCCCATGAAAATGAACGCACAAACCATCGAAGTATCTGGGCAACGCATGGCGATTTTGACCGAACGCCAGTATCTTAAGTTGCTGGAACGCGCGGGCTTTACAACGCCGGAAGCACATTTACCCCCCATGCCCGCCAAGCTGCCCAGTGGCAACTATCCGGCGCGGGAATATTTGCGGGCATCCATTGCCAGGGAAATTATCAACACCCGCCGCCGGCTGGGATTGTCGCAAGCCGAATTGGCACGGCTCGCCGGTCTGGCGATACCACAGTTGAATCGGCTCGAACACGCCAAGGGTAACCCTACCGCCGCAACGTTGGCCAAAATTGATCACGCGCTTAAGACGGCCGAAAAAAAGGACGCTTGATCCCCGGTACACAAAACGGCCTTTCAGGAAGATAAACCATGCGCGTGTTCCGCCGCGATTTTTCCAAAGATGGCCGGCACGCGGATTTTCACGCCCTGCGGGCAACATATATCACCAAGCTTGCCCGGGCCAACGTGCCCGTAAAGACTGCGCAGACCCTGGCCCGGCATTCTGATCCAAAACTAACATTGAACACTTATGCGACGATGACAATCACCGATCTGACCGCCGCTGTCGCCACGCGGCCCAGTTTTGAGCCGCCAACGCCGGAGCCGCAAGCCCTGCGGGCGACCGGCACGGATGACGCTGGGAGCCATGCTTTTGAGCGCGCTGAATTAGCGCTGAAAACCGGGGGCGTTTTGGGGCCTTTCGGGGCCATTGTGGTCATGGGGCAACTGGATGGCCGCCAGAGCGAACAAACCGCGTTTAGAGCGGGAAAACTGCATGAATCAAGGCAAGCCGACGGCGCGAGTCGAACGCGCAACCTACGGTTTACAAAACCGTTGCTCTGCCATTGAGCTACGTCGGCGGGAAGTGTCGTTTTGCCCCGCAAATGCCTTGCAATTATCATGTTTGCTGCGGCATTACCGGGGTTTTGGTGAGCACATCATACCATCCGGCTTGACTCCGGCCAACTCTCCGTGTTCAAAAATTTCTTCCAGGGGGCCTTTTTTTATCGGAAAGTTCGCCAAACTGCGATTCGGCCATATTTTTGTGCTTGCCAGTCGCTCTACGTTTACCTGGTGGTGCACTCCGCGTGAATCGGCGGGTGACGGAACGGTTTATGGCCTTCATGTCCTTCACCGAAAGCCTCCAATCGGAACCCTGTCCGTAAATCAGGAAGGAACAGCGCGTTAGCTATACGATTAAATTTATGCGCTGCCCATTGTTCGGCGTATCCGCGTTATCGGCGAAATCCGCGGTTTTATTCTGTTGCAAATAAATCGCAAAGCAATGTCACAACTGCGGCCTCCGGAGAACCGATGGCTGGCGCATAACAGTTTATTTGGCTTGGTTTTGCGAGCCGCGAGCCTTGCTTCCGGCCGAGGGATTTCGGATGAACCGCGGATTTCTCTGATTACGCGGATAAGAGTGACCAACCCTGGCCGCCGGATGCACCACAAGGCCGTCGCTGGGCACCGCTAACGCGCGGAAGGCCCC
>JAJZEY010000140.1 GCA_021805585.1 Planctomycetota bacterium | reverse complement strand
TGACGCTGATGGCAATGCCGTTGTAACCTTCCGTTACCAAATCTTCGATGATCTGGTTCTGCTCCGCCACCGTGCCTTTGGCCGGTTCGCGAAACGTTACCTGAATCCCGGTTTTCTTTTCAAACGCCCGAGTGCCGGCGTGCGCAAAATTCCAGTAATTGGCCACATTATTGCTGACAAACGCCAGCTTAATAGGCGTTCCGCTGGGGTAAATATGGACCGGCTTGGCGGTGGTCGCGGCCGTGGGCGTACTGGACTGGCTATTGGCGGACCCGCCTTTGCCGCAGCCGGCAACGGTAAATGCCACACCAACAAGTGCTGACAACAACGATAATTGAACAATCCGGCGCATACGAATCCTCACAAAATTAAAATCTATGAAGGGCACCGCTTGCGTGTCGAGTTCTCCGCCCGGACACACATTCCAACTCTCAAAAAGACAAAGTCCCGGGCTTTTGTTAACCCGCCGGGAAGACTCTGGCTTTAACCGCCGGCAAGAGCTGGGGCAGCGCCAACAGGAAAACGGGATTGTATCGGTCGGAAAGCCAATTGGCAACAGGCACAATTCAATTGGTCTCGGTCGGTTTGTCCGTTTTTATAGGCAAGGGCATTACGCTTCAATTCGGCGGTCCTTTTGTGTCCCCAAGGCGTCCTTCGGGTTGCCTTGGCAACGTGTGCGTGGCCATCGGGGATTCGGCATTTGCCACATCGATCAGTTTGGAAGCCGCCACTTGTCCTCCACCATTATTTGAGAGATAAAACAGCCCTTGTCCGTTTATGGTATCTGTTCCATGGTCTGCCTTCTGAAAACGCGGGCTTTTCTGCCAGAAACGTGCCCATGTGAGGTTTCGACTATTCAGCAAAATCTGGTACATCCGCTTCGCAACCAGGGCCCCTGCGTTTTTGTGTCGCCAATGTGACCAAGGGCATAATCCACGTCGGTACCCCTTGACCTGGAACGCTCGTTTGGTTTGCAACTGACGAATTGCGGTCGGTATGCATACTTCCCAGCCAATGCCGCCGGAAGCGGATATCCGGCGCGTGCATCCCGCCGGCGCGTTGCCGTCAGGTCGCTTCTTGTTCCCACCGTGCATTCATGAGTGCAATTCAATCATTGACAAGCCATTGTGAATGGCGTCGCGCGGGTGGCCATCGTATACCACATCTGTTTTAAGCTCTGCGGTGCCCTGTGTCGCTCTTCGGTGAACCATACTTCGTCAATGATCCATGATCAATAAACATAAAAAACAAGTCGTATCGCGTTGAAAATGATAAACAGTTCACTCAACGCCCGGATTCGGGCGAAACTCGTCTGGCCGGCGGCGCGGCTGCGTATGTTCTTTATTTTGGGCATATCGTGTCAACGGGCAATTTCTATGCCGGAACCCGTGACGGCCTTAATTGGGTCCGTGCCACGCGCTGCGGATAAGGTGTTCAATGGGGCAGGATATGCCCTGATCTCGTCTGATATATTGTGACCGCTCGTCACAGCGGCCTTCTAGACTGGGTGGTGAGGGGCTCGAACCCCCGACATCCGCGGTGTAAACACGGCGCTCTAACCAACTGAGCTAACCACCCGCAATCAAGATTAAAGAATATAACGGAAATGATTCCGTTTCACCATCCGCCGCAGGACCGTGTTGCCAAAAAAACGGCAAATTTTCCATTTGATGTACGAATGGCGGGGTGTGTGGCTGCCGTCAGTTATTTTTGGCAAGCGGCAAATTGGCCCGCCCTGTGCATCATCTTCTGACAAAATAACAACAGGGCTACAGCAAAGGGCGTCGGGCGTATAAAATGGCGGGTGATGTCGGATTCAGCGCACATATTTCAAACAGTTCGCCAGGCGGCTCGGATTGAGGAAATCATTGGCGAGCATATTTCGCTGCGCCCGGCCGGGCGGGAACTGGTGGGCCTGTGCCCTTTTCATGAAGACCGCCGCCCGTCGATGTATGTGAACGGCAACAAGCAGATTTTTTATTGCTTTGTCTGCAACGCGGGCGGGGATGTATTCCGGTTTGTGCAGAATTATCACAAAATGTCGCCTGGAGAGGCCTTGCGATTTCTAGCGCAGCGCTATGGTGTCAAACTGCCGGATTTTCGTCCCAACGACCCGGCGCAGCGGCAACGTGCCTCTTCCCGAGAGCGGATGCTGGCGGCGGCGGAATGGGCGGCCAAATGGTTTCGGGAGAATCTGGAAAAGCCCATTGGCCGCAGCGGCCTTGAATACCTGACGGGCCGCGGATTGAATGCGGACATGATACAGGCTTTTGGCCTCGGGATGGCGCTGGATAACTGGACCGCGCTGGCGCAGGCGGCCAGCCGCGCCGGGATATCGGATGAAAGTCTGCTGGGGGCCGGATTAATTAAACAGCGGGCGGATGGCAGTCCGTTTGATGTTTTCCGCAACCGCGTGATATTTCCCATTCTTGACCAGTCGGGGCGCGTGATTGCCTTTGGTGGCAGAATTCTGCCCTCCACCCAGCCCGCCGACGCTGCGGCTGCGGTATCGGCCGAAGGCGAAGGTCCAAAGTATCTGAATTCTCCTGAAACAGCAATATTTAACAAACGCGAAACACTGTATGGCCTGAACCTGGCGCGCCAGGCGATTATCCGGGAAAAAACAGTGGTGGTGGTGGAAGGCTATATGGATGTCATCGCGTGTCATCAGGCAGGCGTTGCCAACGTGGTGGCCACGCTGGGAACTGCATTAACAGATAAGCATATAAACATGTTACGGCGATTTGCGGAAAAAGTAATTCTGCTTTTCGACAGCGACGATGCCGGCCGACGTGCCGCGGACCGCGCTATTGAAATGATTCTGAAATATCCGCTGGACACCCGCATCACGCACGTTCCGGACGGCAAAGACCCCTTTGATTTTTGCATGATCCACGGACCGGAACCGTTCAAACTGCTGCTTTCCCGCGCGCCAGATGCGCTGGATTACAAATGGGACCAGCTATGCGGAGCGATGGACGATTCGCCCTCGCTGGCACAAAAACAGCAGGCTTCCATGACACTGTTGCGGCTTGCCTCTGCAGGCCTTACCGATTCGGGAACAGATCCCGTGCGTCGCGGGCTTCTGGAGAAACATCTGGCGGATAAAATCGGTATGACGCCGCGGGATGTGCACCAGACCGTTCGCAACATGGCCCGCGCCGCCAGCGCACAGAGATCCTCGGCGGCGGATATCCCGGTCGGCCTGTCTACGGGGGGGGCGGGCGCGTTCGAGGGCCTCCTGGCGGCGGAACAATGGATTATTGGCTCGCTGCTGAATCAGCCGTTGCTGTGGCGCGAATTCGGTCCGGAATTTGAACTGAATCTTTTTGAATCGCCGGAACTTTTGCCCCTTGCTTCGCGTCTTATGGAATATCTTGAAGGCGCAACAAATCTGGAAGCGTGTTCGCTGGCAGACTTTATCGGCATGCTGGAAGACCCTGCCCTGGTCAGGTTGGCGGTGCAGGCACAGAAGGTCTGCGAAGGGTCCGCTGATTTTCGCAAAAATCTAACCGACAGTCAGGCGATGCTGCGTTTTAAGCGGCGCGGAGCCATCAGCGCTACGCCTGAAAAGTCATCCAGCAATCAGGAACCTGCAGATCCCGGCGCACGCGTGGCCATGCAGCGCAAGGCGGTTGAGCAGGGCCTCACGCGGCGACAACTCGGGCCGCGCCCGCCGGGCCGATAACGAATCTACTTTTTTAAGACTGGCTGCTCGAACCCGCGTCATACGGCGATCAGCCTTGGGCGGTACGCCGGCAACCTATGGAATAAACAGATATTCCATTTTCGGCCGCATCATGTTCAACAAGGACCCCGGCGAAACCCGTAGCTGTGGCGATTGGACGGCTGATTTTATTTTCACCAGGTCAAGCAGCGTACCGGGTGTTTGCAGTTCCACCACAGTCGGGTTGTAAATGCCCGCCAGTTTGGCCGCCCCATGGTAAGCGGATCCGGAATATCCGATCGCATCAATCAGGCCCTTTTTCAATGCGTCGCTGGCGGCCCATACCTTACCATTGGCCACTTGTGCGATGGGCACATTTAACCGCGTCCCGCGGCCGGCCGCCACAATTCTGGCGAACCGCGCATGGTCGGCATCCAGCAGATG
>JAJZEY010000057.1 GCA_021805585.1 Planctomycetota bacterium | reverse complement strand
ATTCAGCCGACAGTTGGCGTGGCGGCATGTGTGCCGGCATGGTCCGGCATAATGACTGCAAAGGCGGAATGATTCATGACACTTGATCGCGAAGCGGTTTTGGCGGTTCTTAAAACCGTTCAGGACCCGGAAATATTTAAGGATATTGTCACACTTAACATGGTCAAGGATATCGCCATCAATGGCGGCCAGGTGACGGTCGGCGTGGAATTAACCACCCCGGCCTGTCCGATGCGGGATAAAATCAGAAATGATGTTACCGCTGCGGTGACGCGTGTGCCGGGTGTAACTCGGGTGGAGGTGACATTCACCGCCAATGTTCGCGGCGCGGGTCAGCCTAAAAATCTGTTGCCGGGTGTGCGGAATGTAATTGCCGTGGGTGCAGGCAAGGGTGGTGTGGGTAAAAGCACCATGGCGGTGAGCATCGCGGCGGGCTTAAGCCTGCAGGGTGCCAAAGTCGGCCTGCTGGACGGCGATGTGTACGGGCCGTCCATTCCGACCATGACCGGCTTGGAGGCGCAATCTCCGGCGCTGCGGGGCGATCAGATTGTGCCATTTTCGGTTGGCCCGAAGGAAAATCCGCTGCGGGTCATGTCAATTGGATTTATTGTTCCCAAGGAAAAGGCACTGATCTGGCGCGGGCCGATGGTTCATGGCGTTATCCGGCAATTCCTGGAACAGGTTCTTTGGGAGGAATTGGACTATTTGGTGGTGGATTTGCCGCCAGGAACAGGCGATGTTTCGCTGACTCTGGCCCAATCTATCGGCTTGACCGGCGCGGTCATTGTGGCCACGCCCCAGGAAGTGGCCCTTATGGATGCCCGCCGCGCAGTGCGAATGTTTCAGCAGTTGGGCGTTTCGATTCTGGGTGTTGTGGAAAACATGAGCAGCTTTGTATGTGAACATGGAACGCAATACGACATTTTCGGCCGGGGCGGGGCGCAGGCCATGGCCAAGGATATGGGCCTGCCATTCCTGGGCGATGTGCCAATTGACATGAGCATCCGGAAACAATCGGATTCCGGCGATCCATTTTTTAACCTGCAGGGCAATTCCGCCACAGCGCGAAGCCTCAATGCCATTGTGCAGAACCTGGCCGGCCAGATCAGTATCCGTAACGTGACCCGTCCGGCCGGTAAAGCCATTAAACTGGATATCACCGCATAAATCTGCCAGGCGACGCCTATTATGGGGCGATGCACGCAATCGTCCGTTTTTTCTTGCAGTTTTTTTTTATTTCGGTATGCTTCAACCCAACAGGTGTCCGTTGCGTTGACGGATGAAAAGGGAAGGCGGTGAAATTCCGCCGCGGACGCGCCGCTGTAAAAGGGCAGCTTGGGCGAGTGTCACTGATATATGCCTGACCGGTGCATAGACCGGTTTTTCGCATCACTGCGGAATACAGGGCATTGAATCGGGAAGACCTCGCCAATCCACAGCCCCAAGCCAGAAGACCTGCCTGTTAAATGGTTTGCCATCCCCGCGTATGGGACCGGCGGCCGAATGCCTGAAACATACCCACCAATCCGCCATGGGGTTGGAATGGAATTGACCTGATTTAACAGGTATCAGAATCAGTTGTCTGTTCCGTTAAATGCCGGCTCGCTTGAACTTTGCAAGGCCCGCGTTTAGGCACTTTTCCGGCATCGCACACTTCGACAGGAGCCTTTCATGCACCGTTTCCAATCCTCCAGACTGACCAGTTTTGCCGGCGTATCAGCACTTCTTTTTTCCACCGCGTCCGCTGGTCTGCTGTCCGTTGCCGGCCAAACTCAAGCAGCCGTCTATTCTTACGCAAACAACGTCATCAGCGGCGGAGTAAGCACCGGAAGTTACCCGATTGCTGGCTGGTCAGGGCAATTAAGCAGCAATGCGGGATATGCTTATTCCGCACCGGTCACTGGTACGGGAAGCGGGCATTATTATCTGACACCCTTTGAAGCGGCATACAACAGTGCCGATGGCACGACTGAGGCGCAGGTCACTCCCGGCAATGCGCTTATTCTTGGTTTTGGCGGGGCGTTCGCCGCGTCCACAAGCACGGCTGTTAACAATGGTTTTAATCTGGGTATCCACACCGGAATTGGTCTGACTGACACGAGTCCGGGTGCCACTTCATCAAGCGCCAATTATTCGGGCAGCGGCACCACCGGCGGCACGGCGGCAACCTTCAGCAATCCACGCCTTGCCTATGTCGCGGTTGGCAACGGCAGCCAATGGGTCTGGTGTTCCGGCCAAACCATTTCTAACAATAGCGTGACAGGCACCACTTGGACGGCTGCCGCATCCGGAACACCCGCTCTGGCGTCAGCACCGGCCAATGCGTTGGTGCTTAATCTGAATAATCCTTCGGCTTTTTACGCCAGCACTGCGGTCGCACCAGATGGCGGCAACAACACGGTCACTCCTGCATTGGGCACACCACTGGCGGATCCGTCAAAGGCGTTCACCGGCACGCTGGCATCGTTTAATAATGAAAATTACAGTCAGGTTATGTCCACACTCAACGGGTCGGCGGGTGGCACGTGGTTGAACCTGGCTTCAACCGGCCTTTCAGGCGTTAACGAAGTCGCTTTTGTCGTACCTGATTCCACAACCTATAGCCTTTATGTTCAGGCGGTGGTGGGCGTCACGACGCCTGAACCGGCCGGTCTGAGTCTGTTGGCAATTGGTGCTGCCGCAATGCTGCTGCGGCCACGGCGGAAAACACGGACAGCCTGAGGTGTACCATGATGCGGAAACATCCCAACGGATTTACGCTTTCTGAACTGCTGGTGGTTATCTCCATCATCGCGCTGCTTATCGCGCTTCTTCTGCCGGCCCTGGCCACTGCAAAGCAGGATGCGGATTCCGCGGCTTGCCTCAGCAATCTGCGTCAGCTTGCATTGGCCGCCCAGGAATATGAGATCGCATACCACGGGTTTTACCCGCCGGGCTACTACGGCATTGGAAATCCATCCTGGGCGCTGGCGGAAAAGATCAGCCGTACCACGCACCAGAAAACCTACAGTCCGGGGATTCTATGGATGGGACGGACCAGTCTGGACGTTCTGGTTTGCCCACAGGTTCCGGTTAGGCCTGCCACCGGCCAGATCGTGCTGGGGTACAACTACAATACCAGCTACATTGGCCACGGCAGCGGGGAATATAACCCGGTTCCCGCCACCAATACGGACATTGCCGATCCGGCAAGTTGTGCGCTGTTTGGGGATGGCGGTTTTTATGGTGGCATTAATTACTGGATGCGGGCACCGGTGCTGCAAAGTCCGGTGCCTGCCAATGCGGACAACATAACCGACCAGGAACGGGCCGCCGGCACCCAGGCTTTCCGGCATATGGGTGCCACCAATGTGGCTTATTGCGATGGCCATGCGTCTTCACAAACCACTTGTTACACACAAACCGTTCCCACACCAGTGCCTGTAGGCGTCGGAACGGGCTTTCTTTCACCGGATAATTCCGCCTATCAGACCCGCTGAATCGCCCTGGGCAGAGTACCGCAGCGCGGGCCGCTATTTTTGGCCGCGTCAGCAGGGCGCTTTTATTTTCAGCCGGGCGAAGCGATGGTATGGGCCGCCGGGTGGGCGGGTTGCGCGCACTCAAATGCCCGAGCGGGTGTTTATTCCTCTGGGGTTTCGTGTGCTTCGATTCCCAGTTCTTTTACTTTTTTATTCAGGGTGTTGCGGTTGATGCCAAGAAAATCGGCCGCTTTTATTTTCACATCGGCACATTTTGCAAGGGCTTGTTCAATCAGGGCTTTTTCCACCTGACGAATCACCAGATCGTAAATTTGCCCGTCCCGCATGGCGTATTCACTCATGGACTGCTCGGCAAGACGGCGCACCAGGCCGCCAAAGTCGTCGCTGGCCAAGGCGGTGCGTCCCTGCTGGGCAAAAGCCCGTATGGCGGTGGGCAGCAGGTCTTCTGTCAGTGAATCGCCACGGCTTAACACCACGGCGCGTTCAATGGCGTTTTCCAGTTCACGCACGTTGCCCGGCCAGGGATAACGCACAAATATATTGACCAGTTCACGGCTGATTTTATTGAGGTTTTTCCCGCTTTCCGCGTTGAATTTTTTGCAGAAATAATCAATCAATCGGTTGATAGCCTCGTTGCGGTTTCGTAG
>JAJZEY010000373.1 GCA_021805585.1 Planctomycetota bacterium | reverse complement strand
AAATGCCAGAGTATGTCTGGCGCGCTGGACATATTTCCACGCACCGGGGCGGTGAATAAGCTCATATGCCTGACGACGGGAAATCAAGCGGCAGGCGGAGAGATTCTCCGGTGCGATCCACTCGCGAATCTGGGGCAGCAAAAGCGGAATATTTTTTTCCATTATCAACGCAATGACCCGGCTGGATAAATCAGCGGAAGCGGGGTAGATGGGCTTCAAATCCGGGGTTTCGCCTTTCGAGCCGGGAGCGGCAAGAAAGTCGATACGGGGCTGAAGCATTTGCGCCCGGGCGTTGAAGAATTTGACTTTTCCCGTGGCCCGGACGCGTACGCCGGGCACGAGCTTTTCCGCCATGAACATTTGATTGAACCATGTCAGCACGCAGCGACCGGAGGGGTCCTCAAGCAGTGCTTCAAACCGGGCGGGACGGCGGCGAATGGCGCGGGTTTGGATGATTTCGCCTTCAATGGACGCAAGTTGATCACTTTGCAGTTGTTGTACGGGAACCTGTCCCTGAGACTGGGCATAATCGCGCGGAAAAAAATGGAGCAGATCGCCGCAGGTTTCCACGCCCATCGCGCGAAACGCCTCCGCACGTTTCGGTCCGACGCCCAGAGCGAATTGCACCGGTGAATCCAGGGGCAGCAATGGCTCGGCAACTTCTGATGATTCTCCGGCCATAGGGGCATTCCATTATCGGGCCAGTTCAACGGCCCGGATTTCGCGCAATACGGTAACGCGGATTTCGCCGGGGAATGTCAGCTCCGATTGCACGCGGTTGGCGATTTCCCGGGCGATCAGACGGGCGCTGGCATCATCGCATTTCTCCGGATCAACAATTACCCGTACTTCACGGCCCGCCTGAATGGCAAACGCCTGTCGTACCTGCGGAAAGCTTGTCGCGATACCTTCAAGTTCCTGCAGGCGTTTAATATACCTTTCCAGAGATTCCCGGCGAGCGCCGGGACGGGCGCCGCTGATGGCATCGGCGGCCATAATCAGCGGTGTGTACGGGGTAGTCGATGGAATATCATTGTGATGCCCACCGATGGCATTGAGCACAGCTTCCGATTCATTGAATTTGCGGCAGAATTCCATGCCCAGTGCCGGGTGCCCGCCTTCCTGATCATGATCCATCGCCTTGCCGATGTCGTGCAGCAATCCGGCGCGGCGGGCCAAGGTGCCATCAAGGCGAAGTTCATCCGCGAGCATCTGGGCGATATAGGCCACCTCCATGGAATGGCGCAGAACATTCTGGCCATAGCTGGTGCGATAATGCAGACGGCCGAGCATTTCAACAATCCGCGGATGGAGATTGGGAATATTGGCTTCGATGACGGCTTTTTTCCCGACCGTGCGGATATTGTTTTCTATTTCCTTCTGTGTGGCCAGGAAAATTTCCTCGATGCGGGCCGGATGAATCCGGCCGTCGGCAATTAGTTTCTCCAGGGTCTGCTTGGCCACTTCGCGGCGAATGGGATCAAAGCAATTTACAGTAATGACGCCCGGTGTGTCGTCGATAATGACATCAACGCCGGTGGCTTGCTCAAAGGCCCGGATATTGCGGCCTTCCCGCCCGATGATGCGGCCTTTCATATCATCACTGGGAATAATAACCGACTTGGTGGTGCCTTCACTGGTGACTTCCGCGGCGTAACGCTGCATGGCCTGCAGCATAATATTGGTGCTTTTCTGTTTGGCTTCGTCTTTGGCCTGTTCCTCAAGCTTTTCCACCATGACCGCCATGTCGTGGCGCACTTCACCTTCCACGCGTTTCAGCAGCAGTTGTTTGGCATCTTCAAACGATAAATTGGTAACCTGCAGCAGAATTTCTTTTTGCCGTGTCAGTGATTCATCGAGTTGCTTTTCCTTGCTCAGCAGCGTCTTATTTCGTTCATTGATTGATTTCTCGATTGATTCCAGATTTTTTTCCTTGGTGGCCAAGGTATCAAGTTTCTGGTCGAGGGTGTCTTCACGGCGCAGAAGCCGCTGTTCGATATTGCGCATTTCTTCACGCATCGTATCGATTTCCCGCTCAGCCTGCTCGCGGAGCTTTAATGCTGCATCTTTGGCAGATATCTGCGCTTCACGCAAAATATCATCGGATCGGGATTTGGCATCGGCTATGAGTCTGTCCGCGTCCAGTTTGCTGCGGGACATCGCGGCGTTTCCCATGGCTTTCAGTATGATCAGCAAGCCAAGAACACCCACCACCAGACCGGCGATTGCGGCGAGCAGAATAACCAAAGTGGGGTCAAAACCCCCCGTGGCAGCCAGGGGAAGTTCCGGAATTAAAAACTGGGGCATGGTCAACCTCACTAAATCTGCGGCCTGCCGAAGGGCCACGCGGAATGACTTGTCATTTCGCCATAGCTCTCCGTAGCCGTGGATACATCACAACTCGGTTCCGCACCATACGGATCGATGGTTGACACGCACTTGCCTCAATCCTTTTTGCCGCGGTACAACGCGGATAGGGGATTCAGTTGCATATCTATAAATGTGATGATTGATGCCGGAGAATGTATGGTTCAGTTGGTTCCCGTCCAAGCTGGGGCCGAAAGAGGGCACAACATCGGAAACCCACGCTCCGCGCGCAATATCAGCGCGGCCGCACCCGGACTGGCGAGCCAATCTCTTGCGGACTGAACCTTATGGACAGATCACCGTTGGCCGCGAAAGCAGCAGGTTTCGGTGACTCAGCCGCAGTGATTAATCCGCAAGATCGAGAGATAAGTCCTGAACAAAACACCCAATTCACCATTCATCAATCTATATCGATCCGACATTACGGATCGTGCCAGGCTCGAAATTAAAACTCCAAACCGGCATAAAAACCAGCCTGCAATGTCGATCTGGGGATTCTATTATTTCCCAAGTCGAAAGGCTTCTACGAAACCTTGCAAGCCGTGTCAACCCAACGAGTTGCGCTGCCTTTCCCGGGCGTGATTCCGTTAACCTCCGAAGGAAGCTAACGGTATTCTTCCGCTTATATAGAATATTACCGCTTTGTTGAAAATTGGTCAACACATAATAAATGCACGAAAAAATATCTGTTTGAACGTTCGCGCACGCAATGCTTCCGCATGTACGCCGGAATATATTCTGAGCCGGCACTCGGTGCTTGTTTTGGCTTGGTCCAAGCAAGCGCCAAAAGAAATCTCGCAAAACGGTCACATTGCCGGCTTGGCGGGAACAATCGCCACTTATATGTGTTTTAATTGTCCGCGAGCTGGTTCATGGTGCTGGCGGTCATGCCGTAAGCGACCTTTGCTGAGGCGCTGATCCAGTGATTGGAATCGCCTGTGTAGTGCTTGAGAAAAACGGCAATGGCATGGGCACGCGGCGCGTAGGATGTGTTCCATCGGGCAATTCCCAGTTCAAGCATGGCGTCTATTCGCCACGAAATATCCTGGTCGTATCGGACGATATTTGCCATATCGCCCGAATTTGGATTCAAAACGTCCACAACTTTCATTTTGCCGTACCATTGGGTACTCGCCGCATTGGCCGCGCTGAGGAGTTTGGTCGCGGAATGATATTCGTACTGATTTTTAGTCGGCCCGGATTTGTAGAGCATTCGCAGACCGGCGGTAGCCGATTGAATGTCTTCCAATCCGCACGTTCGCGCATCGACAAACAGCCCGTGCCGCCAGAGCCGATGACCGAAAACCAGTAGACCGGTTAAAGCATGGACCGCATTTTTCGGCTTTTTATCGCTGACGCAACTGGCGGCATACGCCCCGGTCATCTGGCCAATGGCATTGAGGCGGTCCGCTATGGTGTCCGAAGTTGTGGGCAGTCGGACGCCTTTGCCAAAAAGGAGTTCTTTGCGCGACATCGTTGCCGAAGCGGCTTGCTCAATAATCTTAACGATGGCATGAATTTCCGGCGAGGCATCGGGAGTGGCGTTGGAAGCAAGGTCTTTCAGCGCATTGCGATTATTGGACAGGGCTTCCACTTGTTTATAGGCCTGAATGTACAGCTTCCCGGCACCCGAGCCTGACGGAGCCGGTGTCAGGTCGCTGATGCTGGCGTTAATGGTAATGGGTTTCATAAATCCATGGGCCATCGTGTGATACGTGGGCTGGCCAATGGAGTCCGGGCCTGCAAAAATGTAAACCATAACCCCTGCAAT
>JAJZEY010000383.1 GCA_021805585.1 Planctomycetota bacterium | reverse complement strand
GAAACATTGCGGCAAATCCTGCGGTCAACTTTCAATTCTCTACTTTCATCGTGAGAAAGCACAAACGATTTACGATTGGCATTAAGCCACTGGTCAATTTGGTTCATTGCCTCCGCGTTACTCCCGGCGGTTAAAATTCACCGTCGCGACTGATATGAGGTGAACGCCTATGGGCAGGCAGGGCCAACTCATATTGATACATATCAATTTCCTAATGTATAATATTCGCGTTTGTGTAGTTATCGCTTTCTACTGCGCTATTGGTGTACTGCTTGAATCGGTCGCCAAGCCTTGCGAGGGTAGTATCAGTTTTGCTCGGAGACAAGGGGGGGCTGTCATGGATCACCAGGCGATTAAGGGCCGTATTTCGTATTTCCCGGGACGCGACAAAATCCGCCGTTTGCCTGGAAGAAACCGCTGAACGTCGGCGTCCTCTGAAGGCCTTGGCTTTAAACAAGCCCTCGGCTGCGGTCTACTGCATGATGAACCATCATTTTTTTATTCCGCAAGACAAAACCGCCGTCGGCAACTAAACTAAGCGGGGGAAGATTCCCCGCCGGGCCTGCGCCCGGACCGCCCAATGCAAAAATAAGGAGACGTGACGTGACCGAGCCGGCTTCAGACGTTAGCCAGTCAACCGATCTGGTTCTTAGCAGTGATGAACTGGCCGCGGTTAAAAAGCTTCAGGAAAGTTGCGCCCGGCTCAAGACCGAACTGGCGAAAGTCATTGTGGGCCAAAGCCAGGTGATTGAAGAACTCCTTGTGGTGCTGTTCTGCCGCGGCCACTGCCTGCTGGTGGGCGTGCCGGGCCTGGCCAAAACGCTGCTTATTTCCACATTGGCAAAATCGTTAAATTTAAGTTTCAACCGCATTCAATTCACGCCGGACCTGATGCCTTCGGACATTACGGGTACCGAAGTCATTGAAGAAGACCGCGCCACCGGCCAGCGGTCGTTGCGGTATGTCAAAGGCCCGATATTCGCCAATGCGGTTCTGGCGGACGAAATCAACCGTACCCCGCCAAAAACGCAGGCCGCCCTGCTGGAGGCCATGCAGGAGCATCAGGTGACCGCGGGTGGTGTGCAGCGGCGGTTGCCCGAACCTTTTTTTGTAATGGCCACACAGAACCCGATTGAACAGGAAGGCACCTATCCGCTGCCCGAAGCACAGTTGGACCGGTTCATGTTTAATGTGCTGGTAAACTACCCCACCGAACAGGAAGAATTTGATATTGTCCGGCTTACCACCGCCCCGCGGCAGGTCATGATTGAACCGGTCCTTTCCGCGCAGGAAGTCATGAATCTACAGGATCTGGTGCGCAAGGTGCCCGTGGCGGACCACGTGATTCGTTATGCGCTGAAGCTCACGCGGCAGACGCGCGTATCGCAGAAAGATGCGCCGAAATTTGTGAAGGATTATGTCGCCTGGGGGGCCGGGCCGCGGGCGTCCCAATATCTTGTCATGGCGGGCAAGGCACGGGCGCTGTTGCACGGACGCTATCATGTCAGCACGGAAGATATTCGCAATGTAGCGTTTCCCACACTGCGCCATCGCGTCCTGACCAACTTCAACGCCGAGGCCGAAGGCATTCGTTCCGATGACATTATCCGCATGTTAATTGAACAAACGCCGCGCGAACCGGATGGTCCGGCGGCGACAGCCGGACTGCCCAAGGTGTTCGCCGCGGCTCCGGCGGGTAATTAACCGGCGAATGGGGTGCGGCATATAAGGCCGGTAAAAACAGGCGATTGATTCGCCTCGGCAGTTAAAATTTTCCACAGGAACACCACCATGGTCACGCCGGAAGCGACAAAAACAGATTACCGCCGGTATCTTGACCCGCGCACGCTGGCCAAGATAGGCGCGCTGGATATTCGCGCCCGGCTGATAGTCGAAGGCTTTGTAACCGGGATGCACCGATCACCGTACAAGGGTTTTTCGATTGAATTCGCACAACATCGGCCCTACTCCACCGGCGATGACATAAAATACATTGACTGGAAAGTGTTCGGACGCACCGATCGGCATTACATCAAGCAATATGAAGAGGAAACGAATCTTCAGGTGATGCTGGTAGTGGATGCGTCCACTTCCATGAACTTTGCCGGAGAGGCGAACCCGCAATGGCGCAAGTTCGACCATGCCATCAGCATTGCCGCGAGCATGGCCTATGTGGCGTTGCATCAGCAGGACAGTGCGGGGCTGGCTATTTTTGATTCCAAAATGCGGCGGCTGATAAGGCCGTCCAACAATCCGCGGCAATGGCGTATTTTAATTGATGAACTGACCACCACGGTGGGCGATGCCAAAACGGATGCCGGCCTTATTTTAGACGCCGTGGCCGAGGAAGTGCGCCACCGCAGCCTGATTATTTTCATTAGTGATCTGTTTGATGACCCGGCGAAAATGATCAAGGGAATCCGTCATTTGCGGTATCGGCGGCACGATGTCATCGTGCTTCAGGTGCTGGATCATGAGGAACTGGAATTTCCATTCCGCACCACCACCATGTTCAAGGGCATTGAGGCACCGGCGGAAATTATTGTCGAACCCCAGGCGCTGCGCGAAGCATACCTGGAGGAACTGCGGCGGCACACGGAGGAAATCCGCACCGCCTGCCATCAGCTTCATGTGGATTACGCGCAGGTGGATACCAGCGTGCCACTGGATGTGTCGCTGCCGGGCTTTCTGGCTTCGCGTGAAAGCCGCATGAAATAGGTCGCCGCGTCATTCGGCGCAAGGCCGCCGGAGCGGAAGGAAAATGGTTTTTAGGAAAGCTTAACCGCTGGAGGCCCAGATACACTTGCACCCGGATTTTCCACCCGCGCTGCTGCCGTTTGTTTCCCCGTGGCTGTTTGCCGCCGGGGCCGCGGCTACTTCCATTCCCGTGGTGATTCATTTGCTTAATCGGCGGCGATTTCGGCTCAAAAACTGGGCCGCGATGGAATTCCTGCTGGCCGCGATGCGGCGAAATGTGCGGCGGCTTAAGATGCAGCGATGGCTTCTGCTTCTGCTGCGTGTGCTGGCGCTGCTGCTTCTGGCGGCGGCCATCGCCCAGTTTACGCCGGTGGGCGCAGCGCTGGCGCCGCTGCTGGGCAATTCACAACGTCTGACCGTGGTGGTGCTGAACAATGCCTATCCTATGGGTTTGCATCCGCATGGTGGGCGCACCGCGTTTCACCGCGCTAAAAAACTGCTGATTGCCTGGCTGCAAAGCGATGCGGACATTGGCCGCGTGGCCATTATCACCGCTTCGCACAATGCCGTTTCACCGGCACCCCGGCCGGAATTACCCTCGGCGGTGCTTATCCGGCAGGTGCGGAATCAGAAGGTGTCGCAAGCCGGGGAAGACCTGACGACCGGTCTGGAACAGGCACTGGCCATCGTGAAGAAAAACAAAACCCGCAGCCGTTCGCGCACCGTGCTGTTAATAACCGATGACGCGGCGAACAATTTTGGTTCCATCGGCGGAGCGCATTCCGTCTTGCGCCAGCGGCTGGAGGCGCTGGTGGCGGCGATCCGGCACACGGGTGCCCATTTGCGGATCATTGATGTGGGCCATCGCGGAGCGCAAAACATGGCCATTATTCATTTACAACCGACGCATCCGGTGGTACTGGTGAATCAGCCGCTGGCCGTGAAATTTACACTTTTCAATGCGGCGTCCGCAGCCGGCCATGATGTGGTTCTACGGTTTTTCCTGAATTCCACGCCGGCCGGGCAAACCATTTTGCACACCCTTCCGCCGGGGCGGGTGGTAACGGGTGAAGCGCTGCTGAATCAGAAAGTTCCGTTGGCCGGTCCACTGGCGATTACCGCGCGGCTTTCACCGGATACATTGCCCGCGGACAATTCCCGCCGATTTGTGGCGACCGCGGTTAAGAATATTCCGGTGCTGCTGGTGGATGGTCGGCCGGGCGATCCGGCTGCGGGCCGCCTGGCGAGCACGGCATGGCTGGGTGCGGCGCTGGCACCGTTCCGGCGGAATAATATTTTTAAGCCGATGCGAATTGGCGATCTGGAACTCTCGGACCAATCTCTCAAACATTTTCAGTCCGTTGTTCTTAGCGATCTGCCGCCCCCCGGAGCGCGCCTGGCCGCCCGGTTGCGGCGGTTTGTGTCCGCAGGCGGTCTGCTGATCATTTACCCCGGGCCTGATACCAACGGAATGGAATGGACCGATTCGCTGGGGGCCGGCGTCAAAGGGTTACTGCCCGCGGCGATCGGCTCGCTTATGTCCGTGGCCCGGTCCGGAGCGGCGGGCGGCACACTGGGATTTGATCTTTCGCGATCAATGAATCCCGTGGTAACGGCCTTTCTGGCGGCGGAAAAAAGCGGCGTGCACACCGGCCTGGCGGATGTGGCCACCCGGCAATATGTGGCGCTTCGGCCGCAATCCAGCGTGGCGGCCCACACATTGCTTTATTTCGCCAACGGCGCCCCGGCGCTGGTGGAGCGGAACATCGGACGGGGCAAGGTATTGCTGTGGGCCATCGGTGCGGATACGCAATGGACGGATTTTCCGGCGCAACCGGCGTTTCCGGCCTATATGCACCGGCTTTTCTTTTATACGCTGGCCAATCGGGATGCGTCACGGAACCTGCGCGTGGGTGATAGTCTCCATTTGCCGCCCCGCTTTGCGGCGGGCACTTGGGCCGGGCCGCGCCATGCGCTGGTTGCCATTACCCGACAACTCGTCGGCGGAAGGCCTGAATTCCAAAGCCCGCCAATTCCGGCTGCGGGCTTTTATGGGCCGGTTGGAAGTCCCGCACTTGCGGCGGTCAATGTGGATGCCCGCTGGGCGGATGTGCGGCATACCCCCGCGGCTCGGGTAGCGGCCATTTTGCGGATTCATCAGGCCAATATTCTGACAAATCCAAAATCGCTGGGAGCGGCACAGCCGGCGCTGGCCGCCGGCGGCGGAAATGCCGGCCACAATCTGCTGTACCTGGCGCTGGCGGTATTGGCGGCCGAGGCGCTGGCGGCACGGGCATTTTCCCGGTATCAGCTTGCGCCGGCGAAGGTGGCCTGATGGGCATTTTATGCGGCGGCGGATGAAATAAATGTGCGGCGGGCAAAAAAACAGGACCCGCAAAAGCAGGCAATGGATTATGATGGATTGGATCACACATTTTCTTTTCGGATTCAGCCCCACCGGGCGAACCCATGGCCATACGCCTGGCGGCGGCATGTCTTATCATTGGGCGATGGCAACGCCAAACCCCTGGATTTTCGTCGGCGGCATGGCGATGCTGGCGGCCTTGGGCTGGTGGAGCTATCGGGCACAAAGCGCCGGCCCGCGTCTGAAACGAACCATGGCAACCTTGCGCGCCATGGTGCTGGCCCTGGTGGTGCTGCTGCTTGGTCGGCCTATGCTGGTGGCCAGTAAAAGCGTGCGGACGCCGGGCACGGTCGCCATATGGGTGGACCACTCCCTTTCCATGACCCTGCGTGACACGTATCAAAATCCGGCCATGCTCAAATTGATTCATCTGCTGCAACAGCCGGTGGCGGCGAATGCCAAAGGCGATTTGCATATTGTTCCACTACAAGCCCGCGGGCGCCGGCCAAGCCGCTATGCCATTGCCAGCCATCTGCTGATGCAGGCGGATGCCGGATGGCTGGGCCGCCTGGCCAACCGGCAGACGATTGCGATCTATACCGGTTCAAGCCGCGCGCGGCTGCTGGGACAGGCGACCAGCCGGCGGCAGTTGGCGGCGTTGCTTCTGAAACTCGCGGCACGCAAACCAACGGGCAATGCCACGGATGTGCCGCGGGTGGTGCGTGGAATTCTGGAAGATCAACGGGGAAGGCCGGTCAGCGCGGTGCTTCTGCTGACGGATGGCCGATCCACGCCCGGTTCACCGCCGGGTCCGGTGGCGCGGCTGGCCCGTCAACGCGCGGTTCCGGTTTTCACCATTCCCATAGGCCAGAAGCGGACACCCTTTGACCTGGCGCTGCAACAGGTACAGGCACCGCGGCAGGCGTTTGTGCAGGATCCCGTGGCGGTGCGCGGCTTTGTGCAGGTCGCCGGTGCGCACGCTGGAGTGGTCACCACCGTGCGGTTGCTGGAACTGCCGCCGGAAAATCAGCCCGGCAAGCCGCGGCAACTGCTTTCGCGCAGGCTGCACATTTTGCCGGGCATGAAGCGCATTGCGTTTAATCTGGTGTTTCACCCCGCGCAACCCGGCAATTACCGGCTGGCCGTGAAGCTGGATCCGGTTGCGGGACAAATTACCCGGCGCGGCAATCAGGCCGGTCCGGTGGATATGCGGGTGGTGAAGGCGAAAATTCGTGTGTTGTATGTGGATGGCTACCCAAGATGGGAATACCGCTATCTGAAAAACGACCTGATGCGGGAAAAAACCACGCAAATCAGTTGCCTGCTTCTTTCGGCGGACAATAATTTCGCACAGGAAGGGAATCTTCCGATCAATCATTTCCCGGATACCCAGGCCCAGATGGACCGGTACGACGTGTTTCTGCTGGGAGACGTGGACCCGGATTATTTTTCCGCCGCACAGGATAAAATCATTCTCCGATTCGTCGGGAGAATGGGCGGTGGATTCGGCATGATTGCCGGCCATCAATATGCACCCTTCGCCTATCGCAACAGTCCGCTGGCCAGACTTTTGCCGATTATTCCGGGCAACCCCGCGGACCCGCGCATGGTTCCGCCGCCCAACCGCCCGTTTGAACTCCACCTGACGGCGGCCGGCAGGCTAAGCCCGCTGTTCGAATTTTTCGCGCGGGAATCCGAAAATCTGCGGCAGGTGGCAAATCTTGAACCATTGTATTCCTTTATTCCGGTGGCCGGCCTTGAACCAAGTGCTGTGGTGCTGGCGAATTTGCCTGGTTATCAGATAGACGGTCGCGCGATGCCGCTGGTGGTGATGGGACGGTATGGTGCCGGTCGTACCATGTTTTCCGCCATTAACGATACCTGGCGCTGGCGGTATTACCATGGCGGACCGCTTTATAAAAGCTACTGGCTGGAAATGGTGCGTGAACTGGCGCGGTCGCGCGTGTTTGGCGGCGGAAGACGCCTGGACCTGCGAAGTTCTTCACCGCGGATTGATATCGGTCACAGCGCTCGAGTTTATTTGCGGGTGCGTGGTGCGCTGGCCGCCCAGATGCCCGCTTCCGTGCGACTGACCGTTGCCGGCGGCACCACCGCCGGAAACGTGCTTCTTTCGCCGGTGGGAGCCGGAAATCATTTATATGAAGGGCTGTTTACACCCTGGAGTGTCGGCACCTATACCCTTTCGGCGGCGGCTGGAACACTGCCGGGAAAAGTCAACGATCTGCGGATCCGGGCGATTATACCGGATCTGGAATTTGACAATCCGCGGGTGGACACGACCGGCCTGCGACAGATGGCCCTGCTGACCGGCGGCCGACTGGTTCGCCCGCCGCAGCTTGCTTCACTTGAATCCCTGATACCGGATCGGAGCCTGGAAACCGTGTGGCGACGGAATCATCAGATATGGAACAAGCCCATTGCGCTAATTCTTTTAATAGCGCTTCTGACGGTAGAATGGATTGTTCGCAAACGGGCCGGTTTAATTTAACGCGGGAAACGCTTCATGACCATGTTGCAGAACCAGACCCCCCTTCTTGAGCGGATTGCCCAACTGCGTCGCCGCCTGCGGCTGATGCTGGGCCTTCATGCGGTGGGGCGGGTTGTTTCCGCGGGTCTGTGGCTGGTTCTGCTGCTGACCTTCGCCGATTACCTGTTGCATTTTCCGGGAATACTGCGGATGGTTTTGTTGCCGCTGGCCGCGGCGGCGGTGGTGGCCCTGGCCGTGCGGCAACTGCTGCGTATTCGCCGGCCCATTCCGGATGCACTGCTGGCTTCACGGGTGGAAATTTCCGCATCCATGACTGAAGATGAAATTCTTTCCGCGGTGGATTTTCTTAAGCGGCGGGAACTTCAGGGCAACGCCATGGCCGGCGCGGCAATTGCGGCCGCCGAAAACAGCACACGGAAGTTAAATTTCGCCGGCGCGTTGAACTGGAAACCGGTCTGGAAGGCGGGCCTCATCGCTCTGGCGGAACTGACGGTCATTGTTCTGATAGCCATCACGGTGCCGGCCGGGGCGCATTTGGCATTGCTCAGGTGGACCGATCCGCTGGGACACCATCCGTGGCCGCTTAAAACACATGTACACTTATACTGGTCAAACGGCGGTCCGCCGAAAATCTGGCCGCGGGGCGACGCCCTGACGGTGGCCGCAAAAGTGACCAAAGGCTTTGCCGCGCACCAGCGTGTCTGGCTGGAATTGCGGCAAAATGGCCGGCCGTTGCCGGCGGTCATGATGGTCTGGCAGGGGAAGTCGCACGGCAATCTGTTTGAAGCGGTCATTCTTCCGCATGGCCGTCAATTGACGCTGCGTGCCGTCGCCGGAGATGATTCAAATGAACCGCCGGTTTCCATTCGGATCGTGCCGCGTCCGACCTTCGTGAGCCTGCAGGCGATTATCACGCCGCCGGCGTATGCGGCGGGCATTCCGCCAACGGTCATTGACCTGTTTTCGCACAGTGCCCAGGCTATTGCCGGTTCCCATGTGACTCTGACTTTCCGCAGCGACGAGCCGCTGGCGACAAAGCCTTCGTTTATTCTGGCTAATCCGTTGACCGGAAAGCCGCTGCCGGGGTTAAATACGGCGGGAAAAAATATTGGCCGACACCGCGGGGAGCTATCGTTTATTGCCGGTACGTCATTTAACGCGCGGCTGATTATGACCGATGCGGATTCCATGCAAAACCACCGCGGCGGCCTGGTGAACATGCAGGTTATTCCGGACGCCTTGCCACAGGTCCGCATCACGCGGCCGCGGCATTCGGTGGAAGCCGCGCCGGATGCGATTATTCACCTGCAAATACGCGCGACTGATGATCTGGGCCTTAAAGGCGTGTATCTGGCCGGAAGTCGGGGCGATGCGCCGGCTAAGGCCGCGCCGCTTTTCCGCTTTCCGCTTGCATGGCGGAAAGTCAGTTATGACGCGGCAACGCGCAGTGTTAACGGAGTGGCGGAATTTCAATGGAAACTTGCGGGCCTTGCGCTTAAACCGGGAGACGCCATCAGCATTTTCGCGCAGGTACGGGACAATTATTCCCGGCGGCTGGCCGATGGCAAAATTCTGGTGCATCCGCTGGTGCGGTCCAGGCGCTTGCTGATCAGTATCCGCAGCCGCGCGGATATTCAACGCGAACTGCGTTCCGACCTGCGGCAGGTTCGCAAGGCTTTGGCCATGCTTCTAAGGCGGCAACAGGACACAGCCGCCCAGACCAAATCCATCCAGCAGGCCATTGGCGCGGCGGGCAAAGCCACGCCGGCCCAACAGCAGGCGTTGGCGACCCTTGGCCGCAAGCAGGCCTCCGAGGCACAGCGCGCCGCGTCCATAGCGCGGACACTGGCGGGCATTGCGCGTATTGCCAAACGGAATAATCTCGCGGATTCAGCTCCGGGAAAGCTGGCCACCCTGGCCGCTTCGCTTATGAAGCCCGTTGGCACCCGCACCATGCCCCATGCGGCGGAACGGTTGGTCAAAGCGGCCCAGGCCGCGGAACAGGCCACCGGTGCCAGCCATGCCCAGGCCGATGCCGGTCGGGCGTTTGGCCATCAACAGAATGCAATATCCGTTATGCAAAAACTGCTGGCCCGCCTGGGTGCCGCGGGTCAGTTCGCATCGCTGGAGGCTAAAACGCTGCATCTGCTGCATCAACAGCAGAAATTGGAACGGGACCTGAAAAATCTTGCAAAACAGACCCTGGGCCGGAATCCGGACCAGTTGCCCGCGAAACTTAAAGCGCAAGCCGCCGCGCTGGCGACGCAACAGCGCAATCTGGCCGACAAAATGGATCACCTTTCGCGGCAACTCAATAAGGCCGCACAGCAGACCGCCGCTAAAAACCCGGGCATGTCCAAGGCGCTTGCCCAAGCCGCCCAACTGGCGCGGAAATACTCCATCAGTGACGCCATGCGGCTGGCCGGGCGCAACGTGGCCCAGAATCGGATGCAGGCCGGGGCGGGCAACCAGGCGCAGGCGGAAAAGGGATTAAAAAAAATGCTGGCCGCTCTGCAAAAGGAACAGGGCCGATCACTGCAAAGCAGGATTAACCGCCTCAAGGCTCTGATTGCACTTGTGAAACAATTAATCAAACGGCAACGGGCGACGGAAGTAAATACGGGCCATGCCGCTCCGGATGCGTCCGCCGCAGCGCTGGCACCGCTGGCGAATGATGAAAGCCGCCTGCAGCTTGACACGCTGAATGTGGCGCACAAAGCCGCCCGAAGTGTGCATACCGGTGAAGCACCGGCCTGGCTGCATGGCGCGGCTGATATGATGGGGAAGGCCACCGGCTGGCTGATTCATCCGCATCAGCCGCTGGCGGTGCAGCGGCAGATTATCGCCTTAGCCGACCTGCAACATGCGCTTAAGGAATTGCAAAAAGCACTGAAGAACGCGCAAAATAAAAAGCAACTTCAGCAGCTTGCCGGAATCAAAAGGGAATATCAGCATATTTTGAAACTCCAGACCGCGCTGCAATCCAGTGCTGTCGCCATTCGGCAGCGAAAACAGGCCCGCGGCATGATCATGCGACCGGATATGCTGCATCTGCAGGCGGATGGTCAGGTGCAGGAACATCTGATTAAACTGCTGAACGGCCTGAGCGTGAAACTTGCGGATCAAGCGCCGGTTATTGTCTGGATGAATCGACGGATTGCGGGCAATATGAAACTTGCCGGCCAGACGTTCGGCACCGCGCAGGCCACGGCCGACCTGATTGCCGAACAAAATGCCGCCATCATGGGACTTAAGGACATCATCAATGCGTTGAAGGAACAGATGCATGCCGATCAGCACGGTGGCGGTGGTGGCGGCGGCGGCGGAGGAGGCAAGCCACCGCTGATTCCGCCGGTCGCCCAGCTTAAGCTTCTGCGGATTGTGCAGAATCAGGTGAATACCGCCACGGTTCAATTGCATTCCATGCAGAAGACGGATCCAGCCCATAAGCAGGCGGTCGGAAAGCAGATCAAGCAGCTTGGCCACATTCAGCGGCAAATTCGCCAGCAGGTCATCAATATGATCAAGGCCATGCAGGCCGCCCAGGCGGGCGGGCATTAAAAACCGCCGAAGCAATTCAGCATCGGAGACCTCGGCACCGGATAGATTGGGACCTGGCTCGCGGCACATTTTTGCGTGGGTGAACCCGCCCCCGAATTGCCGCGCCCGTCGGCCTCCGCGACCCATTTATGTATCGTGTCAAACAATCGCACGCATCGATTGAAATGTCGCGCATTTTGCCACCGCGAGTTTTTCAGCAAGCGATCGTGGCATCTTAATGACATAATGTGATCCGAGCTTAGTCAGGATGAAAGGCCTGCGGATTTTGTCAATGATGGCGATTTGCCCAAACCGGAAATGCTGTTCGCAAAGCCGAAGAACACGGTTTGCAACAGGTTTCCCCGCGCATGAATCAAAAGAGTGTTCAAAGTACCGTTTTGCCGCAAGGACGCCATTTTTCAGACACGGCCGGATCGGGCCGTTGCGGATTCGCCTGTTCACACGTCGGCGGCAGTGCGGTAAATTCATTTTTGCCCTTACCTTTACCGCGTCTTTTGGCCGATAATACTCCGATGGTTGTACCTCAGAGAATTGGCCGGGCTTGATTGTTTGACCATTCCCTTCGTACAATCCCTTGGGATAGGAAAATCCCGCCCTACGAGGGCTTGCAGGAGTATTGTATGTACGAACGTTTCACAGATCGCGCCCGCAAAGTCATGGCGCTGGCCAATCAGGAGGCCCAGCGGTTTAACCATGAATATATCGGGACCGAGCATATCCTTCTTGGCCTGGTCAAGGAAGGTTCCGGCGTAGGCGCGACGGTTCTTAAGAATCTGGACATTGACCTGCGGAAGGTGCGCCTGGAAGTTGAAAAACTTGTTAAAAGCGGCCCGGATATGGTCACCATGGGCCGCCTTCCCCAGACACCGCGCGCCAAAAAAGTTATTGAATATGCCATTGAAGAGGCGCACAATCTGGGCCACAACTATGTCGGCACAGAACATCTGCTTCTGGGGCTGCTTCGCGAACGCGATGGCGTTGCCGCGCAGGTGCTGATGAACCTTGGCCTGAAACTTGAAGAGGTGCGCGAAGAAGTGCTGAATCTGCTGGGCGCGGGTGTGGAATCCGAGGGTGCCACCGGCGGAACCACTGAAAAAGGTGAGACCAAGTCAAAATCCCGTACGCCGGCGCTTGATTCATTTGGTCGCGACCTGACCGAACTGGCCCGCGAAGGAGCGCTGGACCCCGTCATTGGCCGGGCCAATGAAATTGAACGCGTTATTCAGGTGTTGTGCCGCCGCACGAAAAATAACCCTGTTCTTCTCGGCGAGGCGGGCGTTGGTAAAACAGCCATTGTGGAAGGCCTGGCGCAGAAAATCATTTCCGGTGATGTGCCGGAAATTCTTCTGGACAAACGCATTGTCGTGCTGGACCTGGCCATGATGGTTGCGGGCACCAAGTACCGCGGGCAGTTTGAAGAACGCATCAAGGCTGTCATGAACGAAGTCCGCCGAGCCAAAAATGTGGTGCTGTTTATTGACGAACTTCACACCTTGGTCGGTGCCGGCGGTGCGGAAGGCGCCATTGATGCGAGCAACGTGCTTAAGCCTTCGCTGGCGCGTGGCGAAATTCAGTGCATTGGCGCCACCACACTGGATGAATACCGCAAGTATGTGGAAAAAGATGGTGCCCTTGAACGACGTTTCCAGACGGTTGTGGTGGAACCCCCCAACAAAGAGGAAACCGTTGAAATTCTTAAGGGCCTGCGCGACCGCTATGAAGCCCATCACCGCGTGCAGATCACCGAAGAGGCCTTGCGGTCCGCCGTGGAACTTTCCACGCGGTACATCACAGGTCGTTGTCTGCCCGACAAGGCGATTGACGTGATTGACGAGGCCGGTGCCCGCGTGCGCTTGAAAAGCATGACCAAGCCGCCCAACCTTTCGGAAATTGAAGAGCAGATTGAACGTCTGACTCTGGAAAAGGATGAAGCGGTAAAAAATGCCGATTATGAACGCGCCGCCGAACTTCGCGATCAGGCCGAAGGGCTTCGTCGCAAGAAGGATGAAGAACAGCGTAAATGGCGCGAACAGGCCAAGGAAGTCGATGGCGTGGTGGACGAGGAAGTGGTGGCTGAAGTTGTCAGCCGCATGACCGGCGTACCGCTGACCCGCCTGGAAAAAGCCGAAGCGTCACGACTGCTGGAGCTGGAGGCCGAACTCCATAAAAGGGTCATCAGCCAGGATGACGCAATTAAGGCCGTCTCGCGGTCCATCCGTCGTGCGCGTTCGGGCCTCAAGGATCCAAACCGTCCGATGGGAACATTCCTGTTTCTTGGCCCGTCAGGCGTCGGCAAAACGCTGCTTTCCAAGGCCATTGCGGAATTTCTGTTCAGCAACGAAGCTTCGCTTATTCAGATTGATATGTCTGAATACATGGAAAAGCACAACGTCAGCCGCCTGGTCGGCGCGCCTCCGGGGTATGTGGGTTATGAAGAAGGCGGTCAGTTGACTGAACGCATCCGCCGCAAGCCCTACGCCGTGGTCCTGCTGGATGAAATTGAAAAAGCCCATCCCGATGTGTTCAACATGCTTCTCCAGATCATGGAGGAAGGCCGCCTGACCGACAACGTCGGTCGCGTGGTGGACTTTAAGAACGTCATCCTGATCATGACCAGCAACATTGGTGCGGACCTGATCAAGAGCGGCGGCATTCAGGGATTCGGTTACGGCAAACGCGACGAGGAAAAATCCTTTGAATCCATGAAGAAAGGCCTGTTGCGGGAAGTTGAAAAGTTCTTCCGTCCGGAATTTATCAACCGGCTGGATGACACAATCATTTTCCGGCCGTTAAGCCGCGAAAACCTTTACAATATCATTGATATTGAAATCAAGAAGGTAACGCGTCGGCTGGTGGAACAGGGTATCAGCCTGGAAACCACATCCGCCGCCCACGACTTCCTGATTGAAAAGGGCTACAACCCGGACTTTGGTGCCCGGCCGCTGCGTCGTGCCATTGAACAGTATCTGGAAGACCCGCTTTCAGAATCCATCCTCCGCGGTGAATATAAGGAGGTTTCGCTGATTCGGATCGACCGCGATGGCGAAGTCCTGCGGTTTACCGTGGTACCCAAGACCCCGCCGCCTCCCGCGGAGGTTGATGCCCCGGTGGGCGGGGCCGCCAACGCCACCTGAAAATAAGTCGATGCTTTCAGGCAAAACAAATTGCTTCTCCAGCGGGGCGGCCGGTATGGACCGGTTGCCCCGTTTTTTTTTAACGCCGCGATATGTTATTGAGCCGACCGGTGACACCGATTCAATTATAAAACGTTGGACCCTCACACCCGCCGACTGAAATCTGATAAAATACCTTCATGTCAGCATTGTCTACAACAGCCATGCCTGTCGCCGCTAATTCGCCTGATTCCGCGGATGTGCTGCGGTTATTGACTCATACCCGGCGGCGTATATCCGCGCTGATCACGGTCCGAACCGCTCTGGTGTTTTTCGCGATCGGCTGCCTTCAGGCTCTTGTGTTGATCGGGCTGGCATGTTTCCTCCACGGCATCGCTTTGCTGGCGACGTTTCTGGTGGCGGCTGCCTGGCCGCTCGCGGTTCAACCCTTTATTCATTCGCGCTACCTGGCCGGGCCGATTCGCGATTACGGTTTAACGGGTCCGCCTGAATTATGGCGGCTGTTGCCGGCCGCCCGGTGGGGAATTCCGCTATCGGTTTTGCCGGCGGCCGCAATCGTCCTGTTCGCCGGCGCGCGGCCGCTTGGCCTTATTGCGTTTGATGCCATCGCCGTCTGTCTGATTGCGGGAATCTGGTCGGTCAAATTACCGACGCAAAAACGCATCGCCTGGCTGGTGGATCAGCAGGCCGGCCTGGAAGGGAGTCTGTCGCTTTGGCTGGAAATGACAGCGGATTCAAGTGCCACCGCCGGGAATCCGTTTTATTCCCTGATCTGGCGGCGTGTGCAGGGCCACTGGCAAAATATGTGCCGGGTTGCCGCCGAACTGAATTCCTGTTCGGCGGACCAACCCCGATCACTGTCCGTTTTAATCGCCATTGTCGGCTTTGGCACCTTGGCGGTTGGTGGCGGACTTTTGCTGGCGGACAGTTTTCAAGCGTACCGCCAATCCATGGCTGGCGGCCCTGGCCGCGTTGCAACCCTGCACGGCGGAAATCCAACGATCTCATCCATGGACCTGCGTGTTGACTCGCGAATCATTCACGCACTGCCTCGGTCGCTGGCAAAGCAGTTGTTGGCTGGTACCCCCGTGGCAAGCTCCCGCCTGCGCGCGATCAGGCATCCGGCCCAAGCTGCGGCCGAAATCCGTCGGGATATCCATCGAAGGCAGAGTTGGAAGAAGACGTTAAATGCATTTCAGGCGGCACTCCATCAGAAGCTTGCGTCAGAAGTCGGCCGAAAGGTCGGTGGTGCGGCCTTCACAGGAAATCGCGGCAACCACGCCACGGAAAACACGAATGGAAGTCCCGAATCGTCTCCAAAATGGCATGAAACCGGATCCGACCGGTTGTCCGCAGATCTGGTTCAGGCATTGCATCATTCGGGGCTGGCCGCTGCCGGCCGAAATCGAATTTTGGCCGCCGCCCGCGGATTTTCCAGCCGCGCGGGTGCCAGCGGTCTGCATGATTTGAAATCTGCAATGGGTGCTGGCACGCGAATTGTCCGCGGAAAAAAAACTGCTGGCGGAAGTAACCCGGCACATGGCCGCCAGCGCGCCGCGGGCGCAAAAGGCGATTGCGAATAGCGGCGGTAAAGCGGGCACCGCATTGGCTGATACGTCCGAACATTCGGGAAGGTCGCGCACCGCTGATTCCGGCAGCCAGGAATTGGTTCAAGCCACCACCGGCGGCCCGGCGGAAAAGCCGGCCGCGGGCAATCGTGCCAGTGCCGCACTCGTGGATAGCAACTCAATAGTGATACTGGACAAACCATCTCCGGGACTAAGCAACCGACCCCTTGACCTTTCCCCGCGCGGCGGCAAGCCGGTTCATGCGTCAGGGGCCAAAAGACCTTCCATTATATTGAACAAGACGGAAACGGCGTTACCCGCCGGATACCGCCGCCTGATCCGCCGTTATTTTGACCAGTGACACAATCTTATTTTCCGGCCGATTGCCTGCGGTCTTCCTTACCGGGTGTGCCCGTTTTTATCGGGAAGAAAAATATTGCAAGGCATAGGTGGGGGCGGGCAGTCAACCCTTATCCGCAGGCATGGCAAAGCACTGAAGGTGATGCCCTCCCTTGGACAACGACGAAGCGGGCGAGACGCCCGCCCCCCAGTCTTTGGGGTTGCGGGCGTAAACTGATAGGGGTAGGGAAGACCGCTTTTATTGCGGTCTCCCCTCCCTCCGAACCGGACAGGCGGATTTCCCGCATCCGGCTCTCCAGTCAATGGGCTCCCTT
>JAJZEY010000322.1 GCA_021805585.1 Planctomycetota bacterium | reverse complement strand
GGATATTCTGGATGTGTGGTTTGAATCCGGCGCATCGCATCGGGCCGTCCTTTCGGGCACGCATCCCGAGCTTGGCTATCCGGCCAATATGTATCTGGAAGGGTCTGACCAGCATCGGGGATGGTTCCAGGCGTCTTTGCTGGAAGCCGCCGGTTACCGGGATGGGCCGCCCTTTAAGGAAATTCTTACCCACGGATTTATTGTGGATGCCAATGGCCGCAAAATGTCCAAAAGCGAAGGCAACGATATTAAAGTAACCGACGCGCTGAAGGAAAATGGTGCCGATATCCTGCGGCTGTGGGTCAGCAGTGTGGATTACCAGAACGACATGCCCTGCTCGCGCGAGCTTTTCGCCCGCACCGGTGAGGCCTATCGGAAAATCCGCAATACCATCCGCTATCTGCTGGGCAATTTGTACGATTTTGACTTTCAAAAGCACGCCGCACCGCCGCAGCCGGCATCCATTGATACCTGGATGCTGGGCCGCCTGGCGGCGGTCACCGCGGAAGTGCGCAGCGCTTATAACAGTTACGACTTTCATCGCGTGTTTCGCACGGTCTATGAGTTTTGCAATGTGGATATTTCGGCGGTTTACGCCAAAGCCATTAAAGATCGGCTGTATTGCGACCTGCCCAATGGCCCGCGGCGGCGCGCCTCACAAACCGTGTGTCACCACATACTGCTTCAATTGCTGCAATTGACCGCGCCGGTTTTGTGTTTCACTGCAGATGAAGCCTGGCAGGCCACCGTAAAGCTGCCCGGGATGGCCGCGTACTCGGGGACGCGCATTCATGAACAGATATTTACAGATCCGCCTGCCGCACCCGATCGCACGCTGCTGACCGCATGGGAAGTTCTTATGCCGCTGGTGGAAAGCGGATTAAAACAGTTGGATAACCTGAAGCGGACCGTCGGGCTGGGCAATCCGCTGGATGCCATGGCCGTGCTGGTGGTGCCGCCGGGCCATAGCCTGGAACCGGCCATGGGAGCTTATGGTCCGGAAGTGGAAGACGCACTGGGCGTTGGCTTCCACCGCGTGGAACATGGCGAGCTTTGGAATATTTCCATTCATGACACACGCCAGAGATTTGCCAGCTGCGCGCGGTCCTGGAAACGCCGGCCGGACGTGGGAGCGGATGCCGGATTCCCGGACCTTTCCGCGCGCGATGCTGCGGTGGTGCGGCAACTCACTGAAAAAACCGCCTGAACGTAGATGCGAGGCGACGGAAATTGGGCGGACAACAGGCCCAATGGCCAATGAATTCCGGATGGAATTTTAATGGGACAAAATTGTCGGGCCAGACGCCCGACCCCCATTTTTCCGGTCTGGAACCCTGTACCGGGCAAGGCGGGTGCGGCGTCAAGGTTTCCTTGCGTTGCCATCCCGCGACGCTCATCAGCGGAATCGTGCGTCTGTTTTGCGAAATATGTGAAAGATAATCCGCACCTGCGGCAACGTAAGTGGGGCTGCGGTCCGCCAGCTGCGCGACACTGAAATATCGCCGCACGGTTATAGAAATTGCGCACAGCGTTTCAGGCTATATAAACCCACTGTTGCCGCAAGCATATGTAAGGAGTTCTAAATGAGAATGACTTTGGAGCATTTCCCATGGCACCGTGCGGCGGCTGGCGGCATTTTGTGCGGAACGTTGGCATTGGCCCTGCATCCCACGCCGTCGCGCGCGGCGGCCAATTCGCCCGCCCTTGGTTCAGATTATTCCGCGAACTATCAAACCGTTGGCCGAAACGTCCGAAACAGTGTGGTGGAGATTCGCGCGCTGGCCTTGAAAACCATTGTGCGAAAGGTCATCACCACAACATCTAAAAAGCTGCTGGGTCAGAAAAAGCCGGTCTGGACCACTGTGGAAAAGACCGTGACCACCAAAGTACGCACCAGCAATGTGGGCAGCGGCGTTATTTTGAACACCGCCGGCTGCATCGTCACCAATGCCCATGTGGTCTACGATGCGACCAGTATTCGGGTGGTGCTTGCGGATCGGCGGACATATCCGGCGAAAATTGTCGGCACGGACCCTGTGGCGGATCTGGCCGTGATTCAAATTAGCGCGCCCTATTTGAAGCCCGCGCAACTGGGGCATTCCAGCAGGCTTCAAACCGGCCAGCGTGTGCTGGATTTCGGATCTCCCTTCCGTCTGACCCAAAGCATGACGCATGGCATTATTTCCGCGCTGCATCGGCGAAACAATCGCGTGACATCCGAAGATGACCCCCAGATTAAACTTATGTCCCATGAAAACTTCATTCAGACCGATGCCCCCACCGACCCCGGCAGCTCCGGCGGCGCGCTGGTGAATATGGCCGGGCGGGTGATCGGAATTAATGAATCCATTAAATCCGGCGGCGGAGGCGGCTTCAACGGCATTGGATTCGTTATTCCCGCCGCCGAGGTTCGGTTTGTCGTGGCGCAACTGATCCACACCGGACACGTGCAACATGGCCGGCTGGGCTGCCGCGTACAGGAAGTGACCATCCGGAATCCGAAACCCGGCACCCCAACGCTGTTGACCGCCCTGCGCGTGACCCAGGTAACTGAAAATTCGCCCGCCTGGACCGGGGGGCTGCGGACCGGAGATCTGATTGTTACTTTAAATGGGCGCAAGATTCAGCGGGTTGCCCAGCTTCGCAACCGCACGGAATTTTCAGCACCTGGCACACATATGTCAATAGGAAGATGGCGCGGAACCGCTTTTGAACGGATTTCAATCGTCACCGGCGGCTGATACTGCCGTGCCGGCCCGCGGCGACGGCCTGAAGCGCCTTAGCGGCGTTGCACTATTTAAATTCGACCGCGCGCGGCGACAAACGCCTCCACGGCGCGCTGCAAATCCGCCCGGTCGTGCGCGGCGGACACCTGCGTGCGAATGCGGGCGGTTCCCTGCGGAACCACTGGAAAGCTGAACGCGGTTACCAGAACACCACATTGAACAATTTCGCGGGCCATGCGGGTTGCAATCCGCGCATCACCGAACATGATGGGCACAATCGGATGGGTGCCGGGGATCACATCAAAACCGGCCGCCGCCATTGCCGCGCGAAAAAAGGCGGTATTTTCCCACAGCCGCTGCCGCCATTCCGCGGACCTTTCAACCAGCCGGATGGCGGCCAGACTTGCCGCGGCCACCGCGGGCAAAATGGAATTGCTGAACAGGTAAGGCCGCGAACGTTGCCGCAGAATATCAATGATCCGCTGTTTTCCGCTGACATAGCCCCCGCCACCGCCCCCCAGGGCTTTACCAAAAGTTCCGGTCAGAATGTCCACCTGATCCATCACGTTGTGGTATTCGTGCGTGCCCCGGCCATTGGCACCCATAAAGCCGACGGCGTGGGAATCATCGACCATCACGATGGCGTTATGCCGCCGGGCAAGGTCGCAAATGGCCGGTAAATCCGCGATGCGGCCATCCATGGAAAAAACCCCGTCCGTGGCGATCATCATAAATCTGGCACCGGCCGCCGCGGCTTCGCGCAGGCGGCTTTCAAGGTCCGTCATGTCGTTGTTGCGGTAGCGGTAGCGCTGGGCCTTGCACAGGCGAATACCATCAATAATGGACGCATGATTCAGTTCATCACTGATAATGGCATCCTGGGAATCCAGCAGCGTTTCAAAAAGACCGCCGTTGGCGTCGAAGCAGGATGAATACAGAATAGTTGCGTCGGTTTGCAGAAACCCGCTTACCGCCGCTTCGAGTTCCCGGTGAATCCGCTGCGTCCCGCAGATAAACCGCACGGACGCCGTGCCGTACCCCCAGCGATGCAATGCCGAGGCGGCTTCGGCAACAATATCCGGATGGTTGGCCAGGCCAAGATAATTATTGGCGCACAAGTTCAGCAGATGCGCATACCCGGGGATTGTCACATCTTTGCCTTGCGGGGTTTCCAGGGGCAACTCATTTTTTTCCAGACCCTGGCTGCGGAGTTCATCCAGCCGCCGGGTCAGGTGAGATTCAAAGGGTTGTGGCATCATGGGAGGCTCCGGAACAGTCGATTCAGTCTTCGGCCCAGGTAAGAATGACTTTACCACTTTGGCCGGTGCGCATGGCTGCAAAACCCTGTTCAAAATCGGTGTAAGGCAGGCGGTGCGTAATGACCGGCGAAATATCCAGGCCGGATTGCAGCATGGCGG
>JAJZEY010000581.1 GCA_021805585.1 Planctomycetota bacterium | reverse complement strand
CTCCGGCTACAATACATGGCTTGGCTTGTCCTGGTTGGTATGGCGGCCAAGTGGAAAAAAGGTGCGCATGTTCACGGAAAACCCCCAGTTCAAGGATCGTCAGTTGCGGCTGGAAAAGTGGCGCACCGCGGGTATCGACCCGTTCGGTCAGCGGGTGGATGGCCTTATCAGCATAGCCGGGGCACGGTCGCTGCATACCACCGAAACGCCGCACGATGGCGGGCCACAGGCGAAAATCGCCGGTCGAATTGTGCTGCTGCGCGACATAGGGAAGTTGATTTTCATCACCATAGCCGATTCCAGCGGCAGGATACAAATAGGCGTGGCCAGGCAGTTTCTGGCGGCGGACTGGGAAAAGGCCAAACTTCTGGAACTTGGAGATATAGCCTGGTTTTCGGGAAAGGTGGGTCACACCAAAACCGGCGAAATTACCATCTGGGCGGATCAATTTGGTTTAGCGGCCAAGGCGATGCTGCCGTTGCCTGATAAATTTCACGGCCTTTCGGATACGGAGCTTCGTTATCGGCAGCGATACCTGGACCTTGCCGCGAATCCGGAATCGATGGAAGTGTTTACCGCACGATCTAAAATCGTCCAGTCGATCCGCGAGTTTCTGCATCAGCGGGATTTTATAGAGGTTGAAACGCCCATGATGCAGCCGATCGCCGGTGGCGCGGCGGCGCGGCCTTTTGTGACGCATCACAACGCATTGGATGTCGATTTTTTCCTGCGTATCAGCCCCGAACTTTATCTGAAGCGGTTGCTTGTGGGCGGCATGGAACGGGTATTTGAAATAAACCGGAATTTCCGTAATGAAGGAATAGATACCCGGCACAATCCGGAATTCACCATGATGGAGCTTTATCAGGCCTACAGCGACCTTGCGGGCATGATGGAGTTAACCGAAAGTTTAATTTCCGCCCTTGCCGTCGAGCGGCGGCGATTGCTGTTTCAGCAGAACCAGGCCACCGGTGCCGGTACCGCTCCGCCGGTCGCGCAGCTGGGGGTTAAACTTCCCTTCGGCGACCGCATAATAGACTTTACGCCGCCGTTCCAGCGTATCGCCTACGGCGATTTGTTTCTGCGGCACGTTGGTGTGGACATGCTGGATGATGCCGGCGTGCGTGCGGCGGCCGCCAAGCATCATGTTGCGGAAATTGATAAAAAAGATACCGCGGTGCTGGTGGGCGAGTTATTTGAACGTCTGGCGGAACCGGGGCTGCATGGGCTGGATCAGCCGGTGTTTATCTATGATTACCCCGCCGGCCTTTGCCCGCTGACGCGCCGCAAACCGGGCAACCCGGCGATTGCTGAGCGGTTTGAACTTTATGTCGCCGGGATGGAATTGGCCAATGCGTATACCGAACTCAACGATCCGTTCGTGCAGCATGAAACGTTTTCCGCCCAGTTGGCCGGATTAAAAGAGGAAGATTCCATGGCCCGCATGGATACCGATTTTATAACCGCGCTTGGCCACGGAATGCCGCCGGCAGGCGGCTTGGGAATCGGCATTGATCGGCTGGTGATGCTGCTGGTGAATCGCACCAGTATCCGGGATGTGGTGTTGTTTCCGCTGCTTAAGCCGCCATCGACCGGTGCACAGGCCGCTGGAACATCGGGCCATGGTCCGGTGCCGTTGCCTTAGTTCGCGCGGCCAAATAGGTAAATGCCGCATGGAAATGCCGCATTAAAATCTGGCGGCCCGCGGGCGTGGGTCGGCGGCGGTGGCCACGGCTAATATGTGGAATCTGGATGTACAAACTTTTTCTCTGCTTTCGCTATCTGACCCGCAAGGGAATTGTCGCATTTCCGATTCTGGCCGTCTGGCTATGCGTGATGATGCTGATTATTGTCAACAGCATCATGACCGGTTTTGTGAACCGCGTGCGCGATGCCGGTCGTGGCCTGATGGGCGACGTGGTCATTGAATCCTCGGATATGGCCGGTTTCGGCCATTACCGGAAATTGCAGGCTGCGATAAACGCCTTGCCGCAGGTGGCGGCAAGTACGCCGGTCATTACCGCTTATGGTCTGTTGAATCTGCCGGAATGGGGCGACAACCGCCCCGTGCAAATTGTGGGCATTGATCCTGTCGGCAAGTCCAGGGTAACGGATTTCCAGCAAAGCCTGTTCTGGCAATTTAAGGCACCGCGCCAGGCGGTTGCCGACCTTGGGGCAGGCGACTTTCCGGTAACCGGACGGCAGCTTGTGACCCGTGCCAACGGTCTTTACCAGCAGGCGCTTAAGGTGGAGAAACGTCGGCAGAAGAAGCTTCTGGCAATGCCGCCGTTGCCGGCCAACGCCTGGTTCGCCGGCATGCGCGAGCATTGGCGGGTCATTGCCCATGAAGATTTTCAGCAGGCGGTTTACCGGCTGGACCGTGCGGATCGCGATTTGCAGTTTGCACTCGGTCTGCCGCCAAAAACGACGTATAAAACCAGCGCATCGCTGCTGGCCGCTCTTGAACCGCAGGCCCCGACATTCAAACCGCCGCGGGAGGCGGTGTACCGGTATGGCACGGTTAAGGCGGAACCGAAAAATGGATTGATTGTGGGCGTGGATATGGGCTTTTACAGCCGCGATCGCTTCGGGCACTATCATCGTCCACAGGTGGTGCGTTTTGCACCGGTGATTCTGACGGTGGTACCGGTAACGCTTAAGGGGACGCTTACCACGCCGCAAAGCCGCCGCTTCATGATTGTGGACGACTCGCATACCAAAGTATTCACGGTGGATCGTCGCACGGTGTATGCACCGTTTAAAGTGGTTCAGAAAATGGCCTTTATGCAGCGGCAGGACCTTTTGAATGGCGGTGTGCGGTCGGCCCGTTGCAGCCAGATTCAGGTGCGAGTACGGAATGATGGCAACCCCGCGGCGGTGATCGGGGCGCGACAGGCGATTGAAAAAGTGGTGAATCGCTTTGAACGCGATCATCCCCAACTGCTGATGGCGTCGGTCAAGGTTAAAACCTGGGACCAGATGCAGGCGGAATTCATTCACGCGGTGGACAAGGAACGCGACCTGATTACGTTTTTGCTCGGTCTGATGAGCCTGGTGGTGGTGGTGGTGATTTTCCTTATCTTTTACATGATTGTGCGGGATAAAACCCGGGACATAGGCATTATCAAGGCGATTGGCGGCAGTGAAACGGGTGTGGGCGGCATTTTTGTGCTTTACGGATTGCTGATTAGCGCGGCCGGTGCCCTTCCCGGCCTGGTGGGCGGGGTTTTGTTTGTGCGCTATGACAATCAGATTCATGACGATTTCCTGTGGCGGTATTTCGGCATTTCAATCTGGAACCGGAAAATTTATGTTTTTTCGCGCATCCCGGACCAGGTGGATCCGCACGCAGTGGCGATTATTGTGGTGCTGGCGATTGCCGCCGGACTGATTGGTGCCCTGATACCGGCCATGATCGCCGCCCGGCAGGACCCGGTGGAGGCGCTGCGTTATGAATAATGCGTTAAGTCCTTTACCGACACGCCCCGCCCGCGGCATCGTGGCGCGTCACCGCGATCGGCCGGTCGGCGGCTTTCCGGAAGGGAGTCGCGCATGAATACCGGCGAAACCCTGCTTGAATTAACAGATATACATAAAACATTTCGCACCGGTCCGGCGGAAATTCCGGTGCTTTGCGGTGCTTCGTTGCGGGTGGCAAAAGGTGAATTTGTGGCCCTGACCGGATCGTCGGGTTCCGGAAAAAGCACGCTTCTGCACATTGCCGGAATGCTGGAAACCTGTGATTCAGGCGCGGTGGTGTTCGGTGGTCAACGCGTGTCAAGCCTGGGGCGGTCGCGGCGGCATCTGTTGCGCAACCGGTCGTTCGGGTTTGTGTTTCAGTTATACCATCTGCTGCCGGAATTAAACGTGCTGGAAAACGTGTTGCTGCCCGCCATGGTCGGCGCGCCCTGGTACAGCGCGATTCTGCGGGCTCGCCCGCGAAAAACTGAAGCGCTGGAACTGCTGGGTGAACTGGGGCTTTCCCAGAGACTTTCGCACCGGCCGGCGGAACTTTCCGGCGGCGAACGCCAGCGGGTGGCCATTGCCCGTGCACTTATAAACGACCCCCAGGTGCTGCTGGCCGACGAACCGACCGGCAACCTGGACCCGCGCACCGGCCAGGCCATTATGGATTTGCTGGGCAGGCTGAGATCG
>JAJZEY010000319.1 GCA_021805585.1 Planctomycetota bacterium | reverse complement strand
GCATCCCCAACCCGGCGTAACGGTTTACGACCTCGGCCAAAATATGGCCGGGCGACCGGTCATTACCGCGCGCGGGCCGGCCGGTTCCACATTAACTCTCTACCCGTCGGAATTGATTCACAAGAACGGCATGAATTGGCAGTCATGTGCCGGGCCGATCTGGTGCACTTATACGCTCAGCGGCAAAGGTGTGGAAACATTTCATCCAATGTTTTCCTATTTTGGCTTCCGCTATGTGCAGGTAAACGCCGCACCGGCACCCAATTCCAGTCAACTGCCGGTCGTCCTTGCCGTGACCGGTCAGGCGACCCACACATCGGCTCCGGTCATTGGATCTTTTTCGTGCAGCAACAACCTTATCAACCAGATTCATCATCTTATTACCATGGCCATGGCCAACAATATGGTCAGCATTGTGACCGATTGCCCCACGCGCGAAAAAAGCGGATGGCTGGAGGATACGTATCTGGTCGGGCCGGGGATTATGGACAATTTTTTCGTGCCTGATCTGTACGCCCAGACCGCCGCAAATATGCGCAGCGATCAGAACGCCAATGGTCATGTGGCGGATATTGCGCCGGTTTATTTTAACTATTCGGGCGGTTTTGTGGATTCTCCGGAATGGGGCAGCGCTTCGATTATTGACCCATGGCTGATTTACCGGCATTTTGACGATAAAGGCATTCTCGCCGCCAATTACAACATGATGCGGCATTACGCGGCCTATCTTAAATCCAGGGCCAAAGACAATCTCTTATTTTTCGGACTGGGCGACTGGTACGACCTTGGCCCCAATGCTCCGGGTTATGAACAACTTACCAGCCTCGGTGTCACCGCCACGGCCACCTGGTATCGCGACTTAAAAATAATGACCAGAATCGCCCGGTTGCTTGGACATTCCGCACAAGCGCGGGCTTATGCCGCACAATCGGCAAAAGTGCGATTGGCATTTAATCGGCGGTTTTATCATCCCTCAACCGGCCAATATGACCGCGGCAGCCAGTGCGCCAACGCCATGGCTCTGGCCACCGGGCTGGCACGCAAAACCGACCGCAAGCGGGTGCTGGCCAGTTTAATTGCCAATATTCATAAGCATGGCGACCACACCACCGCGGGCGATATTGGATTTCATTACGTGGTTCAGGCACTGACCAACGCCCACAAGGCCGCACTGCTTTATAAAATGGCCACCCAAACCACGCCACCCAGTTACGGATACCAGATAGCCCACGGTGCCACCGCGCTGACCGAAGCCTGGAACGCCTTGCCGCAAGATTCCCAGGATCATTTCATGCTCGGGCATATCGACCAGTGGTTTTACAATGGCCTGGCCGGTATTCATTTGAATTTTGCCAACAAGCCGGGGCGGCAACTGGAAATCCGGCCTTCCATGGTGGGAAATCTGACCTGGGTACATGCCAGTTATGATTCGGTATTGGGAAAAATTGTCAGCAATTGGCACCGCACAGGTGCAAAATGCACGATGGATATTACCATCCCCGCCAATACCATGGCCACGATTTATATCCCGCATACCGGCGCTTCGCCCGTGCTCCTTAACGGTTCCCCCCTGGCAAAACGGTACGCGGTCATTGTACGTGGCCAGCGGGCGAATCGTATGATTTGCCGGCTGCCCAGCGGGGTGTATCACTTTAGTTCGCATTATCAGCCGCACAGCATCAGCCACAATTGATGGTGGCACCGGGTGGCGAATGAATCGGGGATTCCGCCCGCCAATACGGCCTGCGCCTTAGTCGGCAGGAGGCTTCTGGCATGAAGGGCAATCAATCCGCAACCGCCGCCCGCAAGGCCGCCGCGGTCAGATCGCGCCGCTTGGGTGGAATCAGCCGCAATTGGGCACACAGGGTGTCGGCCAGGCGAATCGGTGCCGCCAAACGGTCTTCGCCATTCAGGCAATCCACCACCGCTTTCAGCGCCTGTTCCGCGGAAATTTGATGACCCGGACTTACATACAGCGGCTCCTGCCCCGCCTGCGGACGAATCGCATAACCGACAAATCGCTCACTCCCCTGCCAGTCGCACATCAGACGGTCCAGTGCCATGTCCACCTGCCGAAGGTTATCCGTGCCTGCCAGTCGGCCCGTCAGCAGGCTTTTGGCCACGCCGATTGTCGACAGACGCAATGCGATGCCAAGGTGCGTTGCCAGCCCGCAACCGCGCGGATGCGCAATGCCGTGGCCGTCCACCAGCCAGACATCCACGGGTGAGTCAGTGCGTCTGATTGCGGCCATCATCAGCGGCGCTTCCCGGAAAGAAAGGAGGCCCGGCACATACGGAAACCGAACGGTTCCCCGCGCACAAACCGCCTGCACGCACTTGCCGGTTTGCAGGTCCCACACCACCGCAACGGCCACCGCGGGCGAACCGACCGCCCCCGAACGGACGCCCCGTTGGCCCGTGGCCCGCCCAAACGCCATGTCCACCCCGCCAACAAAACGAACGGCCGCCGGACCGCCTCCGGAGCAAAATTCCAATGCCATTTTCAATTGCCGCTGCCGCGCCCGGCGAACAGCGCGTGTACTTATGTATTGCCCCATTGGCCAATTCCTTTTTTCGCTCGGTGATGCGGTCTGTGGAATGCCAGTACCATCAGGCCGCCGACAGAGTCGCGCAAGTTGGTCCTGTCTTTTTAATGACCGCCGTCACCGGTCGCCGGGGTAATATCGCGAATTTGCACGCGGCGAAAAAAAGCATCGCCCTTGTTCAGATAGCTGAAAAAATCGATCCTGATCCATTTAATGGGATGTTTCGTATTTAAGCTTCGCATGGCTCGTGGCGAAAAATCGGCCTCGGTTGTGGCCCAGCCCTTATTGGCGGTCAGCGGCAGCAATTGGTAGCGGTAAATTTCTTTCCGCTGGCTGGCCAGATTGTTATCACTACTGAAAGCATCCGGCCAATAAGCAAACCCCTTAAGAAAAATGCGTATCCGCGGCGCGGCACTATGATATTGCACGGAAAACCGATAATGATGCCCATCTATCACGGGTATCCAAAGACTTTCACAGGCCAGCCCATTGTTCTGCGCGGTATTCAAACTTGTTCGCAACATCAGGCAATAGCCGTGGCTTCGGGTCCCGGCAACAAGGCTTTGCGGAACAATGGCCACAGAATCTGGCCGTAAATTCCGCGCCCTGGCTGCTGAAAGCAGCGGCGGATGGTAATCCTGTTTTTCCAGAAACATCTGCCAATCCGGTGAAGCGGCCAAGCCGCGCTGTTCGCAAAACCTGAAATTCGCATCCGCGACCAGATTCGGCCGTATCTTAAACAATTTTTCGATAGCCGGGTTTGAATGATCCACCTGTTTGGAACTCATGTGATGAAAGCCGATTTTATCCAGCTTGGTCAGCATCGCTTCCACCGTCAAACGCGGGCTGGTGGTATCGGGTGGAATGACCGCGCTTACGGTTTTGGCCAGTCGGGTGCCCACGAACAGTTCCAGTTTCAGCCGACGACCATTCAGGTAACCCATTACCGTCTGGCTGGTCGCCAAATTTTTTATAACCGTCACCACATCCGCTTGCCGCACTGGTGCCGTCCATGGAATTTGCAGCGCGGAAATCATCATGTCCACATCATGGTCGTCCAGCCGCTTGAAGTGGCCGTTCCGCGACATTTTTTTTCCCACAGCAAAGCGCATCCGGTCCGCCAGCCCCTGGGAACTTCCGTTTTGCGTCACAAAGGGCAGAATGGCGAGCGTGGGCGGCTTCGCAGCGGCAGGTGCCGCGCTGTTCAGCCGGGGGCCAATCGCCAAAGATAGACCAAGAATTGCCAGTGTGAGATATTTGTTCATGCGCTGGTCCTTTTATGCGGCCGTCGAAAGTTGGCGGTTAAGCAACATAAGAATTCTAACGCATAAGCGGGAATTGTGATGCAACGCCCGGTGATCTGTCACGCATTTTAGTTCCGGCATAATGCGGGCGGTGGGTTCGGAAAGCAGCTTGAGTTTTCCGGCAGGCGCGCCGACGGAGTGTAATAAACCCATGGTACCCATTTTGCGGCGATTTTAACCGGGCCGTTCCTGGAAAAATTCCGCCGTTGGGAACCGGACCGGTTCCCGCCGGTGCGTTGACCGAAAATTTTTCCGACCCGGCGCTCTTGACACGCGGGGGGGGGGGGATTTTCACAACCACTTGAGG
>JAJZEY010000498.1 GCA_021805585.1 Planctomycetota bacterium | reverse complement strand
ATTGTGGTGCTGTTTTTTCTGGCCCAGAAAACGTTTGTCCGGGGTATTGCCACAACCGGCCTGAAGGGATAAAAATGACCCGTGCACCCTCAACCCCGCAATTCGGGATTGACGGATACAAGCCCGAAAACGGTTTTGGACGACGGCGGCTGATTCGGGCGGTCCGGCGGCGGTTACCAAAACGCCGCGCGACTGTTTTTCGCGGCATTGATTTTCGGCTAGACTATTGCGTGGCGACAGCCGACGGCGGATGATACCGCAGCGGTTTGGCCGGGTCGCGGCGGATATAACGGCTTGCCAAAAGCCTTGAATTGCCTGCAACAAAAGGAGCAGACAGTGGCCAAAAAAAGTTTGCAATCCAAAAAGACAATTACCCGGACGGCCAAGCCGGTGCCACGGGAGGCGGCCGCGTCCGGCAATGCCCGCGCCGCCGAGGCGCGCGGTTCCCCGGGCATGGGGCTGGCATTTGAGCAGCCGATTATAAAATTGGAAAAGCAGATTCAGGAACTGCTGATCGTTCAAGAACAAAAAGGGGTGGATTACAACGCGGAAATCAAGCAGATGCGCGACAATCTGATGGCACTGCTTAAAAAGACCTACGACCATCTGACCGCCTGGGAAACCGTGCAGGTGGCCCGCCACCCGGCGCGCCCGCAAACCCGCGACTATATTGACCTGCTGGTAAAGGATTTTGAGGAACTTTCCGGCGACCGCCGCTATGGAGATGACAAAGCCATTGTCACCGGCACCGGTCGGATAGGCAGCCACAAAGTGATGCTGGTGGGCCATTGCAAAGGCCGGGACACCAAAGAAAAAATTCTATGCAACTTCGGCTGCGCCCATCCGGAAGGGTACCGCAAGGCCCTGCTTAAAATGCAGACTGCGGCCAAATTCGGCGTTCCGATTGTGACCCTGATTGACACGCCCGGAGCCTATCCCGGACTGGGTTCCGAAGAACGCGGCGTGGCCGAGGCCATTGCCCTGAATCTGCGGGAAATGTCGGTTCTGCCCGTGCCGATTGTCTGTATTGTAATTGGGGAAGGTGGTTCAGGCGGTGCCTTGGGCATCGGCGTGGGCGACCGCCTGGCCATGCTGCAATATGCCTGGTACAGCGTTATTTCGCCGGAAGGTTGCAGTGGAATTTTGTGGAAGGGATCGGCCAACGCGCCGGATGCGGCCGAAGCGCTGAAGCTTACCAGTGGCCATTTACGCGCCTTGGGCGTGATTGATGAAATTATCGCCGAGCCGCTGGGGGCCGCGCACCGCAATCCGCGGCAGGCCGCCGCGGGTATTGAACGCTATATAGACCGCACGCTGCGGGAACTTAAGACCCTGGCCACCGGCAAGCTGCTGGACCTGCGGTATCAGCGGCTGCGGCGGCAGGGTGCCGTGGCGCTGGTGGAATCTTAACCGATCGGCCCCGGAATCGCCGCCGGTAGCGGTCGCGCCGCGAACGGCTTTTTTTTTACGGAGATTAAAATCCCATGATGGACAAACAGGCTCTGGCACGCAGAATCAAGGAAACGTCTTACCTGGAGGGCGATTTTACGCTTCGCTCCGGAAAAAAATCAAAGTATTACATGGATAAATATTTATTTGAAACCCAGCCGGATATCCTTTCCGCGCTGGGTGCCCGCATGGCCGAAAGACGCGGACCCCTGACCGTGCGAATCGCCGGCGCGGAACTCGGCGGCGTGGCGCTGGCGGCCGCCGCGAGCCTGGCCTGCGGCCTGCCGTTTTTTATCGTGCGGAATTCCAAAAAGGATTATGGCACAAGCAAGCTTATTGAAGGCCAGATTCTGACCGGAGATACCGTTTTACTGGTGGAGGATATCGCCACCACCGGCGGGCAGGTGCTGGAGGCGGCCAACGTGATTGTCGCCGCCGGTGGTCAGGTGGATAAAATTGTTGCCGTGATTGACCGCCTGGAAGGTGCCCGCGAAAATATTGAAAAAGCCGGCTTTGTCTTTGAATCCATTCTAACCCGAACTGATCTGGGAATCTGATGGCCCGGGCTTTACCGCGGACGCACCATCATTCCATTAACTATCGCAGCAACGGACTGGCATGACCCCTACGCCCCGGCAACATCATCCCTTGCGAAAATTGCTTTTTACGGCCGCCAAGATTCTGATTGCGGTCGTCGGCCTCTGGTATGTCATCGCACATATTTCCTGGGCCGACCGCCTGGTACTGCCCGCCGGCCTGCCGCTGCGTAATGTCACGCTTACCCGGCCCGCGACCCTGCCGATCGCCCGATGGCAGGGACATTTGCCGCTGGCAAACTTCCGTCACCAGATCCTGTATGTGCGGCTGGCCTCCGGACGCAAGATTCATGGCTATGCCGACCGCTGGCCGCTCTATTTCCCCGCGTTACTTCCGATTCCGCTCAAATTCATGGCGGTCCATGGTCATCGGGTGCTCGTTCGCCGCGGCCTGCATGACCTGCTTAGCCATGCCCGGCCGTGGCCGCTGCTGGGGGCATTTCTGCTGCTGGGCCTGCCGTTTGTGATCACGGCGTGGCGCTGGCGTCTGCTGATGGGAGTCCAGGGAATGCGCCTGCCCTATCGCCGATGCCTGGAACTTACTTTCGTCGGGCAGTTTTATTCCACGTTTTTACCGGGCACCACCAGTGGCGACGTGGTGAAGATTATTTACACCGGCCGCGTCACCGGCCGGAAAACGCCCAGCGCCGTCACGGTATTGCTGGATCGCGTGATCGGGTTGATCGGTCTGGTGCTGGTGGGTGGAATTGCGGCCGGGGCGCAGTTGGCGCTGTCGCACAACAGCACCGCAACCGGTGGTCAAGCCAACCCCGGCGCGGATCCGGTTTTGCGGAACGTGCTGCTGCTGACCGGTGGAATTCTGCTGGCCGCGGTGGTTGGTTCGGCGGTCTACCTTTCCGACCGCATGCGCCGCCTCACGGGTCTGGAATGGCTGATTGACAAACTGCCGCTGCCTGAATTCGTCAAACATGCGGATCGCAACCTTCGCGCCTATCGCGGGCATTTAGGGGTCATTGCCGCAGCCCTTGGTGCCAGCGTGGTTTCCCAGGCGGTGCTGCCGTTCGCCGGATTTCTGGCGGGCCGGGCCTTTGGCATGCACGCACCGCTGGGCTGTTTTATGGCCTACATTCCCGTCGCGGCGCTGGCGGCAAGCCTGCCAATCGTTCCGCCGCAGGGCATTGGCGTCATGGATGCCATTCTGCTGCATTTTTTCGTGTCACGCGGTGTGGACACCGCAAGTCAGGCGTTTGCCCTGGCCCAGGCGATTCGGTTTCTGCCGATTTGCTGGAATATGCTCGGTGCCTATTGGGTGGTGCGCGGCCATTATGGCCGTCCCCATGCGGGGGATTTGGACACGGTTTCGGATGAACCGCAAACACCACAAGCCAGCCCGGCATAACGCCTCATGCCCGGATGCCCAAGCGATGCGGTTTCCGCCGTTTTTGTCCGCGGGCAATGGCCCGCGTGGACAACGGCCAGCATAGAAAAGCCGCAGGCCCGTTTGCGCCGGTAGACCGCCGACGGCAAAGTTATTACCATAGCAGCGTGCAGCGCCCGTAGCGCAATTGGATAGAGCGCGTGGCTTCGAACCACGAGGTTGCAGGTTCGAGTCCTGCCGGGCGCAGTGAATTCTCCGGACCGCAGATGACAGGATCAGACGGCTGCTGCCAAACTTCTTTATTTTCAATGGTTTGCGCACTTTTTGTCAATATCTGTCCGGAAGTGTCGGCTGCCGTCAGGGCCGCATTTTGGGCCGCCTTCAAGCTAGCCCCACCGCATTCGGCCTTACACTCGCTTCCAATATCATCATCATGCTCCTTACGCTTATGACAACAAGAAGATTCGCAAATTTTCAGGCTGCCGCGAAGACGCGGTTCGTCATACCAACACGCTAAATTCGGCGAAACACATACCGCCGACCCGGTGGGCGGGTTGGTGGCCGGTTTTGCCGCCAGCGACAAATACCAGCCCACCGTCCCGCAGTGAATCCCCATTTCACGCGCGATTCGCCGATGCCATCAGCCGAATCAAACCGATAGCCAGCCCGCACGACGGCTGCGGCCTAACAAACACAGGAAACCACCGGCAACAATCAGCAGCGTTACACTGGCGGGTTCCGGAGAATTCGTGGTCAGCGGTTCAAGCTGAAACCC
>JAJZEY010000497.1 GCA_021805585.1 Planctomycetota bacterium | reverse complement strand
CCACCGCGGCCAACCTTCGGTAGGTAACAGGAACTCATGGAGCACAATCCACCGCCGACAAAAAGCTCCAGCGACGTCCGATCCAATAAAAGCCGAAGCGCCAACCGGCCATTTTCCGGGACGGCTGTTCCGCTGGCACCAAGACAGCGAATGGCTCCAGTCCCGGCAGACCACTGTATGGATACCCCCCCTGCGGTGAGGGCAATTTCTCGTGAGTTGCCGACCGCGATTTCCATTTCGATATCCAGAATATCCGAGGCGACGGTTTGCAGCAGATGACTGGCATGGGCCACGGAGGCGTTGTGCAAGCGGTGTTCTGCGCGCCAAAGGTGGTGAATTTCCCGCACCGGCCAGCGTGCGATCCGCAATCCACCGGCCGACTTTTGTAATGCCAGCGTGCAGGGAAATCCCAACTGCTGATTAAACGGCATACCGGGATACGAGCCGCCGCGCATCCAGGTTATTTGTATGGTGCGGCCGTCTTTTTTTGGAATATCGTTGAATATCTGTGAGGCATAAAAGCTATTTCCGGTATCCATGGCAAACGGTCCGCTGCGGGGCGTAAAGGCAGTACCATTGAAATCACCAATCAGATACTGACCGTTGGCGGCGGTGAAAATCCAATGCTGCTTCTGGGGGGAAACCGGATCAGCCAACGGGAACAGATTGGGGCATTCCTGGCTTTGCGGGAAATGCAATTCCTGGGTTTTATGCCAAGAAATAAGATCCGGCGAAGTTAAAATTGCAAAACCACGATCGGCATTTAGAAATAACGGCACGATCCAGCGATGTGATGGCGCGTGCCAGAAAATTTTAGGGTCTCGATTACCCGATACAATTTGCCCCAACACCGGGTTATGCGCATATTTGACGAACGTCATGCCGCCGTCATTGCTATAGGCAAGACATTGGGCAAATGGCTCTCCCTGCGAGATTTTGGATGAACCACCTGCGGCGGTGTACATGGCCACAACTGGCGGATTGTTACCGCGCTGAAAACCGGTGGTATTGTGGGTATCCACCGCGGCCGATCCGCTCCAGATTCCTCCGAATTTGTCAGGACTGATGGCAACTTGTAACTGCCGCCAGTGAATAAGGTCCCGGCTGATGGCATGGCCCCAATACTTGTTACCGGAATTTCCCTGCAGGCTATTTGGCAGATACTGAAAAAACAGATGATATATGCCATTCACATAAACCAGCCCATTGGGATCGTTAATCCAGCCGTGGCGCGCGGTGAAATGGAATTGCGGTCTAAATTTTTCATGATACAGCGGCAGGGTGCCAACGACCGCGGCACCCGATGCGTCGGCACCCAAATGCGGCAGTATTCCGACTGCGGAAGTTCCCAGTAGAGCCAGCGCTGTGCGGCGGGTGATGGGGTACTTATCAGGATTCAAGGTGGTGCCTCCAAATAATGCGGACATTTATTCCCAGATGCCGCCCCAATACACCGCCAGGGCGACCCAAGCTGCAAACGAAACCGTCCGCCGCCCAAAATTTAACCGGACAGTCGTACATAACGCAGGATACCACGGCTTATTGCGAACGGATTACCGCCTCCGCTTTCACAGGTTCAAAATCCTGACCATTATTAAACCGACCCACCACGATAACCATTGCCAGTAAAAGGGAGCATATAAGCACCAGATCGGCACAATCGGCATAATGCCGACCGTTCGGTCCGAATAGTTTGGCCGCATCGCTGGTCCAGATCATCAGAAACGCGCAAAGTACCAGCGCAACTCCCGCGGCGCGCCGCGTCAACGCGGTCGCGGCGGTATCCACCGCCAGCATTCCAGCGGCGAATAACGCGAAAATGAGCGTGACATAGTGCGGCACCCACGTGCGTTCGGATGCCCAAAGCATGAACATGGACACCGCGGCAATTTCCAACAAATAGCGGCGTGACTTAAAACTCGGCAACCGCCGCTGCGCCCAAACCATTCCACCCAGGGCAATCAGGACCAAAATTCCGCGACCAATCGTATGCGCCACCTTTACCGGCAGATTCATGACATTCACATAATGATTGACCATCCGACCGTGAACGGTCGATTTCCAGGCGGGCAGGTGCGCGGTAAAGCGCAGGATAAATTCAGGAATGGATTCACCGTTGGAAAATTTTATCGCGTCATGCGTTACGTACGGCAGAATCATAAGTCCCGCCCATTGATGAAGCCAGACCAGATTCTGCTGCCATCCGAAAAACGCCGCCGGCACGCAAAACAGCCAGAAGCCGATACCCAGAATGCCGGATGCAACAATCGTCCAGCGGCGACGGTAAACAAAATAGGCCACAAATGCCAGCGGTGTCACCTTGATGCAGATAGCCAGGGCCAACATGATTCCCGCCGCACAATCCGTCTTCGGAGTTTCAATCTGGGCCAGCCACAGTGCATAAGTAAGAGGCAACAGCATCAGCAGATTCATCTGCCCTTCCTGAATATCGCCGATGACGGGAAAAAACCAGGCAATAAGAATCAGGCCGATGGCCCAGGGCGGCGGAATGGGTCCGCCACCACGGCGCACCATGGAAAGCAACATCAGGAAAATCGGCACAAACATAAACGGTTTGCACAGCACCCAGGCCATCTGGGCGTCGGGACGTGAAAGCAGGGTAAAGGGGGCCACAAAAAGCATAGCCAGCGGCGGCAGCGGAAAGCGATCTGAACGATAAGGCTTGTGCTGATGAATATACAGCGGAACGACTTTCATATAGGAATCAAAAGCATCAATATGCTTTTGTTTATTCATGTTCACCAGAATTTTGTGCCGGGCCTGAACGGCCAGGACACCGGTCAGAACAGCGACCAGAATCAGCGCGAGGGTCCAGACAATTTTTGCCGACGCGTCGGCCCGCCCGTTTGGGGGCGAAGATAACGATTTTAAATGACCCGAGTCCTTCGCAAGACTTCGTTCAAGATCGGTCATGGCAAGCTGCGCTCCGGTTTGGCGGCCCAAGTCCCGTGGCCGCTCTGGCGGGAGTTATACGGCGTTTTAAGGAAGGCGTCCACCTGCTGGCCCACATACACCGGAAACGACGGCCTTTTCAAACGAAACACCACCTGCAACACGCGCGTTTCAACCTGTTCAGTGGGCGCACCGGTCAGATCCTGCTTGGGCAGGACAAACGGGTCAATCCGGACAAACGTCAGGCCGATCGACGTATGCGGCATTCCGCGCACAAAACAGACTGCGGGCTGGCCGGGCACAAAACGCGAGGCATCTTCCTGGTCAATCTGCAGCCGTACATTCAGATGCCGTATATCACCAATAATGAGCGGCGCGGATTGCGGATTATTTGTCAGATTGGCAAACGAAGCGGCCGCGACATACTGCCCGATCCGGGTATTTATTTTCAGAACCGTACCGGCTATGGGAGATCGCACAGTCAGCAGTCCGCGTTGCGTTTTGAGCGCATCAAGGTCCGCCTGGCGGGCCACCACGGTTGCCCGTGCCGCGACAACTTCGGATTCTCCTATGGCGATATCTCGGCTCCAGGTGCCCGCGTTAAATGCGGCAAGCGCTGCACTTGCTTTGGCCAGGTCCGCTTGGGCTGCCAGCCAGGCGTAGCGCCGGTTGGCCAAATCGTCCGAGGAAAATGCCTTGGTATCAATGGCTGGCTTAACCCGCTTCCACCGCCCCAATGCCAGGCGGTAATCGGCCCGGGCCGCGGCGACAGCCGCCACATAGGCGGGCCGATCAATAGCGCGCGGCGGGGACTTTAGCTTGGCCAAATTCGCTTCGGCTTCCTGAAGCTGGGCCTGCCCCACAAGCACATTGGCTTGCGCCTGGCGAATTTGTAAATCAATTGCCGTTGGGTCCAACACCAGCAGTCGCTGTCCTTCGCGGACTTGCTGGTTCCATTGCACCAGGATTGCGGTCACCAGCCCCCCGGTTTCCGGGGACAGGCCAATCGATCGGCTGGCCGGTTCCACAATTCCGGAGGCGGCAATGCTGTTCTCAAACGGATTGCCGACCGGTGCGACCACCGGTGGCACGGAGACATATTTATGACTGGCCCGCTTGACCGCCAGAAACCCAACCAGCAGTCCAATAACAGCCAGCGCTGGAATACCGAATTTTCGCATCATATTTTGTATCCATCCATTGCCGACATTTCCCGGGCGGTGTGTGTGCTTACAACGCGGCCGTCGTCCATCCGA
>JAJZEY010000558.1 GCA_021805585.1 Planctomycetota bacterium | reverse complement strand
CGGTCCTGTTGCTGACCAGCAGGTGCATGGCTGATGCAACTTTTGCACCTGCAGCGCCGGGGCGTATCCCACCTGCGCCCGTTGCGGCGGCAACTGTCGTCAGAGCAGCCACAAAGCCAGCAGCTGCCAGCGGGACTGAACCGTCCGCCGGCAGCTACGATGACACTTTGGAAGGCGGCCTTCTTGGATATCGTAAAGTATTGACAAGTCATGGCATCCAGATTGGCGGCTTTTATCTGAACGACACCAGTTGGAATCTAATGGGGGGAATTAGCACGCGGAAAACCATTAATCGATCGCTTCTTGATCTGGAAATGAAACTGAATACCGATCCACTATTTGGCTGGCGCGGTGGAAAGCTTGTGGCGAGCGTGCGATTTCATTTTGGCCCCAATGGCAATAACCAGCAGCTTGGCTCTATTCAGGGATACAGTCTTATTGATTATAACCCGCCGGCCACGCAGTTGTATGAATTGTACTATCAACAGGCATGGCTGCACGGCAATTGGAAGCTGCGTGCAGGCACCATGGATGCGAATGCCATTTTCGACATTCCAGCGGATGCGGCCATTTTTGTGAATCCATCGTCTGAAGATGCGCCGCTGTTTCTGCAGCCCGCCCCGGCTTTTTCCGCGCCAGGACTGGCAAGCATTTATCAGATCACACCGCAAACCACGCTCATGGCGGGCATATTTTATGATGGTCGGTTTCATCCCACCGCTTTCGATTCCTTTTTAAATGCAATCGAACCGGTCAATCAGCCGGTGGGGGCTTTTTTAACCGCTGAACTGGACCAGAATTATCAACTTGCATCCCGTCAGCCGGGCACCATCGCCATCGGCGGCTTTTTTAGAACGGGACATTTTTCCACGCTTAGCGGCGGCACGCAAACCGATGCGGGTGGCGGCTATATGTTTATTGATCAAACCCTTTGGCAAACGACGCATGCCGTCCACAGACTGGCGGCATTTTGCAATATGACGGGCAACGATCCACGTGTCAGCGAAATTGATGCTTCCATTCAGTCTGGCCTGCTGGCAACCGGTCTGATTCCTGGCCGCCGCAACGACCAGTTCGGCCTGGGACTGGATTGGGCACATTTAAGTTCCCGGGCGCAGACACCTGAACCCTATGAAATGGTGTTCGAGGCGTTTTATGCCTTTGCACTGGGGCGCGGCATTGTGTTGCAACCAAATGTTCAATACTTCGCCAATACCGGTGGCGGCGTATACCCCAATGGGCTGATTGCGATGATCAGAGTAAATGTGAATTTTTAGGGCTTGAAGGTCAGATAATGGGTATATCGAAAATTGTACAATATGATTTCGCCACAAAGCTGACCGAGCCACGTTGTTTGCGGTTTCGCCCGACTTTACCCTGCCCGGTCACCGAAATCAGGCCTGTGACGGCGAACCACGGCGACGCACCAAACGGTACTTTCCGTAGAGACGCGGATATTATTAAGTCTCGGTTGCAGATATGCTTCTGAAACCGTATTGATCAGCGCGGAGAAATATGAACACCATGAACAAGTCATCCACTAATCCTCGAATTGCCATCGTCGGACTGGGCAACTGCGCCTCAACGCTGGTACAGGGGCTGAGCTATTATCGCCGCAGCGGCCAAACCGTCGGCCTGATGCACCCGCACATAGGAGGCGTGGAAGTCGGTGATATTGAAATTGCCTGCGCGTTTGACGTAGACAGCCGCAAGATAGGCCAGCGCGTGGCGCATGCGATTTTCGCGGCACCGAACAACAGTCGCATTTTTGAACCGGAACCGGAAGACAGCGGCGCACTGGTTCACGCCGGCCCGCTGAGTGATGGCGTGGCGGATCACTTACGAAATGAACACAATCCACAACATGTGGCGGTAGCCGCGTCAGCCACCACCGGAACGTTGGCACAAGTGGTGGATATTCTGACCGCCAGCCGCGCCAACGTGCTGGTGAATTACCTGCCGGTGGGATCGCAACAGGCAACAGAGCTGTATGCCGAGGCCTGTTTACTGGCTGGCATCGGAATGGTCAACTGTATTCCGGTCTTTATTGCTAGCCAGTCCACCTGGGCGCAGCGTTTTGCCCATGCGGGACTGCCGCTGGTGGGGGACGATGTAAAATCGCAATTCGGGGCCACCATTGTTCACCGGCAACTGATGATGATCGCCCAGCAGCGCGGCATCACCGTGGATACAAGTTACCAGCTAAATGTGGGCGGAAACAATGATTTTCAGAATATGCTGGAACGCGGGCGGCTGGTCAGCAAAAAAACCAGCAAGACCGAGGCGGTAACCAGTCAGGTTCGCGGCGGCATGAAGGCGGAAAATATTCACATTGGCCCGTCGGATTACGTTCCGTTCCTGCATGACAACAAAGTCTGTTATATTCGGATGAATGCCCGCGGCTTTGGCGGCCTGCCGATGGAATTGGACCTGAAGCTTTCCGTGGAAGATTCGCCCAACAGCGCGGGGATTGTGGTGGATGCGGTCCGCTGTGCATGGCTGGCCCAAAATCGCGGTGAAGGCGGCGTGCTTAAGCCGATTTGCGCGGCACTGATGAAGCATCCACCTGAACAGATGACAGATCAGGATGCAGCCGCCGAAATGGACGCCTGGATCAGTGCCGCAGGATAGCGTCGGCCTGTCTGGTGGGCTGTCTGACGGCCTGAGCGTGCAGGCCGCGGAAGGCGTAGACAGGCATTGGAATGTGGGCAACCGACCGGGACGACGGGGGCTGTAGCTTAAATCCCAAGAAAATGACGTACCTCGACCCGGCTAAAAATGCCAGGTCGGGCCGGAATTGCTGATTGATGGGCCGCAAACCGGCCAAATGCAAGGCGGCGGAGGTGAAAGACCAATTCGTAAGCTCATTAAAGGTGGTGCGACGCCGCCCATGGCCCATTTGCGTTCATGCCTGCGGGCACGGGCCATGGCAAATTTATGGTTGACATTCCCGGCGTGCGCGATATTCTTCACGTTAAGAATGGCGGGTAGGGGTATTTTGCGCTTGCAAAATGCCCGACGAAGGTTGACTGTTTTAATATCGCGCCCGATAAAGCGCACGGAGTTTATTTTCATTCCAAGGCGGTTTCAGGAGTCCGATCATGCGTAAGATTCTCGGTCCATTGGCGATTTCCTCGGCCTTGGGTTTAACTGCTTCGCTAAGTCTTGGCGCTACGCCGGCTTCTTTGACGGTGGGTGCCACGTTCGCGGGTGGATCGTATGGCCCAAACGGAGCAGCCGGAAGCGCCAACTACGTGCAGGTCCAGGATTTTCCGCCGGATATGGCGGGTGCCGTCGGTGGCAGTGCAGGGGCCAATTATGCCATGCAAATCATTAACGGCTATGTCGGCATGTGGAGTTTGACCACCACCAATACCACCACCACGCCAAGTCTGGTCTCTCAAATGACTGATTCCGCATTCTGGACGAATGCGGGCATTACCATTGGGGCTTCCAACGTGCCGTTTGATCCGCGGCTTGTCTACGACTCAAATTCACAACGTTGGTTCGCAACGGAAGACAGCTTCAGTGCCTCCGGCTACGCCAACGATATTCTTTTGGCGGTATCTAAAACATCGAATCCAACTCAGGGTTGGACCGCATTTTCGATTCCAGGTTCGCTGCCGAATGCGGGCGGCGGTTATACCGGACCGGGCACTTGGCAGGGAACAACCTATGGCGGAGGTACCGGCACGTGGAATGGGACAATCAACACCACTGGTGCTTGGCAGGGCACTGTGGGCGCAAGCCCCGCTCATGGTACTGGCACCAAGGCTCCGGGCGCGAAAGCCGCCAGCGGCAGCGGCTATTTCGCCGATTTCCCGACACTCGGCGTTTCTCCTGGCTATGTGACAATTGGGGCAAATCTTTATCCGGCAGGATCCGGTAATGATGTGGCCAGCGCCGGTGCCGGCATCACGATCATTTCCATCCCCAAATCGGCGCTTTTGGCTACTACGCCCACCACCACCGGGCTTGCACCCTCGTACGATTTAAATCCGACCACTTACGGCTTTACCCCGAATGCGGTCAACGATATGTCCACCGGCACCACCACGCCAGGCACGGCCTACGTGCTGGGAAACGGCGGCTATTCCGGCGTGCAGCAGACCACAATTACCACCCTAAATAATACCCCCACAGTATCGGCGGCGACTTACACGACCTTC
>JAJZEY010000368.1 GCA_021805585.1 Planctomycetota bacterium | reverse complement strand
GGGGAAGCGTCAGGCCATCGTGGCGCGATGATTGAATCGCCCGGTGCCCGTCCGCGGCAAAATATTGGCTTCGCCGGGCTATAAAAAGCTGTCCACAACCCGCGCTATACGCAGGGCTGGCACTTTGTCGCATTTTCCACAATGGCAAAAAGCCGAGCAGAATAAAATGAATCAGGGGCAGCAGCAATTTCTCCAGAAAGGTTCCAGTGATCTGCCGGGGAAAACCGCTGACCAGCGATGCCGTCGATTGCCGCATAAAATTTTCCGCCCGATCCAGGGCGTGCGGTTCCAGCCGTACATCGGCATCCATGAATACCAGAAGGTCACCACGGGATTTAAGTGCCAGTGTCCAGCAGGCAAACTGCTTGCCGCACCAGCCGGGCGGCAGCGGCGTGCCGGAAATCAACCCGATGCGCGCATCGGTTTGTGCGATTTCTCGGACGATTGCGCCGGTGCGGTCGGTGGACTGGTCGTCCAAAACCAGGATTTCCAGTGAAAAGCAATTGTTGGCCAGGGCACTTTGAATGGCCGCCGCAATGTTGGCTTCCTCATTTCGGGCGGGAATCAGGATGGAAACCAGGGAAGGGCGCGGGCTTTCGTCCAGTGTCGCGGCCGGTGTCGGATCGGCTGCCGGGACAATATTTTCGGCCGGTGGCAATGGCTTAAAATACCCAAGATTTGCCAGGAAAAGTCCTGCCGGAACGACGGCCAGAAGTGTGCAGACGATCGCAAGAAAAAATATAGTCACGCCTGGGGCCCCTCATGACCGGGGAAAAAGACGCGCCCCTTGCGCCACGCATTCATGCGCCGCGCCAGGTCGTAAATTCCTCCCACACCGCTGCGGCCGGAAAGTATTGTGGTAAATCTGGCCGGGTCGCGGGTGATCACGTTTTGTGCCAGCGCGGCTTGCTGACCGCGCAGGGCCTCGGCAAGGTGGCTGATCCATTGGGCGGCCGTGGTCGGCCCGATGGAAGGATTTAGCCGGTCCTGTCGGACCGTCGTCAACAGGGGCGTACCGAAGCGGATAAAGGCTTCCGGAAGCCGCTCCTGCCAGAAGGCATATTCAATGGCCACGGGTATAAGTGTCAGCGGGTGAATATTTGCCGCCAGATGACCAATGCCCGGCCGCAGTGGTGTGTCGGTGTTCCGCGGGTCGGTGAAGTCGCCCTGCGGGGTAAGCCAAAGAACGGCGTTTTGTTCCCGTAGGATGGCGTGGCTGGTTTGAAGAAATTCCACCGCGCCGCGCCGAGTGTTCCGCTGTATGCCAAAGAATCCGATTTTCACCATGAACCGATAGCGTTCCAGGGCTTGGGCGTCTATGGGTGCAAAATGCCGGAAATCAGCATAGAAGCGTGTGGCGATGGCGGCTGCCACCAGCGGGTCCCACCAGGATGGATGATTCATATAAAGCAGCGTTGGGCCGGAAAGGACAGGTGCCGGTGTCTGGCGGTCTATCCGCACCGCATTAAAGTGCCTGCGCAAATAATGAATGAAATAATGGCTGAAAAAGGCAAACAGCGGCCGCGATATGACCGGTGGCCGGCAAGGGGCTGTGCGTTCCTTGTTGGTAGTCTGCATTAAATAGCTCCAGCGCCGCGCCGGCGTCCGGCGGAATCGCGACATGTATTATTATACGCGAGCCGTTTCCAAAGGCATGGACAGTCCGCGGCCGCTGTCATACCATTTATTCAGCGTAAGATGCCGCCGCCGCGACGGCTGCGGCGTTTGGCTATTCATTTAATACAGGGGTTTTCATGCCAGAGTCTTCCTCCGCCACAGTCAGCACCGGGCCGGGCGGCAAGCCCGCCGGGCGGGTTCCGATGTTCGAGCTGGTCACGCAATATCAGGCGCTGCGCGCCGAAATTGAACAGGCCATCCACCAGGTACTGGAAACGACGGAATACATCGGGGGAAGCGCTTTGAAGCGGCTGGAGGAAAACCTTGGGCGCTACACCCAGTCGCATGCCATAGCCGTCAGCAGTGGAACGGACGCGATTCTGGCCACGCAGATGGCACTGGGGATCGGGCGGGGGGATGAGGTTATCACCACGCCGTTCACCTTTTTTGCCACGGCAGGCTGCATTTCGCGGGTGGGTGCGGTTCCCGTTTTTGTGGATATTGACCCGGCCAGCTTTCTGATGGATATGTCGCACGCCGCCGCGGCCGTGACTTCCCGCACCAGGGCGATTCTTCCGGTGCACCTGTTCGGCCAGATGTGTGATATGGCAGCGCTGGCGGAGGTGGCCGCCGGTGGCCGAATTTCCATCGTGGAAGATGCGGCCCAAAGCATCGGTTCGCGCGACCAGAACGGCAACCAGGGTGCGCAGGTCGGAAGGGCCGCGTGCCTTTCGTTTTACCCGACCAAAAATCTGGGAGCCGCCGGTGATGCCGGCGCGATTCTTACCAGAGACGCCGAATTCGCCAAACGGCTGGCCCAGACGCGCCAGCATGGTGAAACCACGCGTTACCACCATGCCTTTGTGGGGGGCAATTTCCGCCTGGATGGCATTCAATGCGCCGTCCTGGATGTTAAATTAAAATATGTTGATAAATGGAATAATCGGCGGCGGGAAATAGCCGCCATTTACAACGCCCGCTTTGCCGGTACCGATGTGCGGCCGCCGGTGGCTTTGCCCGGCGGCCATCATGTGTACCACCAGTATGTGGTGCGGGTACCGCAGCGCGACGCCCTGCGCGACCACCTGACCAAACTCGGTATTGGCTGCGCCATTTACTATCCTTTGCCGCTGCACCTGCAGGAATGCTTTGCGTACCTGGGGTATAAGCCAGGGGCATTTCCCCATGCGGAAAACGCCTGTATGGACGTGCTGGCGTTGCCCGTTTTTCCGGAACTCACCGATGCCCAGGTGCATCAGGTGGCCGATGCGGTGAGCGCTTTTTATCGTGGCTGATCAGGAAGTTATGCGAAAGCTTTTTACGTCCGGCCAATGGCTTTTTCCGCCGTTGCCGCCGCCTGATGCGACGGATTCGGGTCTTGCCGCCAAATCATCCAGGTCAGGAATACCAACCCGACCAGCAGCATTGGCACGCTGTAAATAATGCCCAGGCTGATCCAGTGCCCGAAGATAAGCTTCGGCTGGTCTCCCACACGGAATTGTTCCCCGATAATCCGCATGATCGGATATCCGACGGCAAAAGTGGCCGCCGCAATTCCCTCCTTCTTCCATTTGCGTCCCACGAAAAAGCAGATCAGAAAAAGCACGAGGCCCTCAAAAAACGCCTCAATGAGTTCACTGGGAATTCGCGGCGGTAAAATATGCCTTAATTGCGCGATGACAAACGGATGCCCCTGGCGTGAAAGATTGACGATTTCCTGTCGCGGATTCACCGCCATCGCATGGGCCAGGTCGGGGTGCCGCAGCAGAATCTGTTCTTCCAGTCGATGGACGGCGATGCGGCTGACTGTTGGCTCGGTTATTAACTGCGGAGGGAAAATAAGCTCGGTTGGATATTGAACCGCCAGCGGTCCGTGCCACACATGTCCGTAAAGTTCGCCGTTAATAAAATTGGCGATTCTGCCAAAGAACAGGCCTATGGGGGCCACCATGGCACCACAATCCACCAGATTCAGCCAGCGGTAGCCGTGCCGGCGGCCGAAAACCCAACTCGCCACAAACACCCCGATAATTCCCCCATGGGCGGCCATCCCTCCATCCTGCACCATCAACAGGCTCCACCAGGGGAAATGGGACGAAAAGGTGGTGAACATGTGCGGCCGGTACAGTGCCGCTTCCCCCAGCCGTCCGCCGATCATCACTCCGAAAATGGCCACGAACAGGACATAATCGGCCAGTTTGTCTCGCGGCAGCAGCATGCGGCCGGTTTTAATGAAGCGCGTCATAAGCAGATACGCAATGATAAATCCGGTCAGGTAGGCTGTGCCATACCAGCGAATGCCGATTCCTGACTGCCCCCATTGCACAATAAACGGATTCAGGGTTTCAATGTAATAAGCGAGAATAGGGGTCACGTTGCTCCTTTGCCTGCCGGATAACTCACGGCCATTCTACCGTTTGCCGGCACTGCGGGTTCATTCCCGGATTGCAGCGCCGGGCCGCCAGGCCGGTTCGCCATGGCGGATGCCAATTGTCCGGGACTGATACTTTACCGAATAAGCAAAGTTTCTTACACTGCCCCAACTCCGATGGCGGTAAGGCCGAGGGCAAAAGGTTTGCT
>JAJZEY010000502.1 GCA_021805585.1 Planctomycetota bacterium | reverse complement strand
ATGTGCTCAAATTTCTACTCTCTCCAAACTCCTGCTCCGCTTTGCCGCAGCAACGCCGGCCCGCTTCGTCGCCATTGCAGGAAGGGAACCGACTTTCAGGAAAGCCTTTCCATTGGAGCCTCATCTATATATGCAATATGTTTCCTTCCCAATAAAAGCGGGCACGCCCAAAAGGGGGCGAAAAAGTTTCCTGTTGTGAACATTCACCATGGCATGGTAACATATTTGCGATAGATGGCACGCACAACAGCCGGTGAACCTTTATGCACTTTCCCGTAATCATTCATGCTTTCGGCCTGACACTGCCCATTCACCCGGTGGCGGAAGCCATCGCATACCTTGTGGGTATAATCTGGTACGTCATTAATCGTTTGCGGGCATCCCATTACGGTCTAACTATCCAGAAGAACGTTTGGTTGCTGGCGTTTATGTTTTTTGGATCGCTCGTTGGCAGCCGACTGCTGGCCTGGGCGCAAAACCCCGATTTGGCAATATCACTGCTGGCCAGCCATTTCCATTGGATGTTGCTGCGCGGCGGACAGGAAGTGGTCGGCGGGCTGACGGGGGGTTGGCTTGCGGTGGAGGTGGGGAAAAAAATCCTGCGAATCCGCGGCTCCACAGGAGATCCGATGGTGCTGCCGATTATGCTGGGAATGATGATTGGACGTGTCGGCTGTTTTTTTACCGGTCTTGCGGACGGTACCTGTGGTTCTCCCACAAATTTACCCTGGGCTGTGAACTTTGGCGATGGCATCCCGCGACACCCGACGCAGCTTTACGACATCCTGTTTCTATTCCTGCTGGCCCTTGTGCTTTTGGGGCTGGGGCGGAACCGCATACCGGGCGTACGCTTCCGGTTGTTCATGGGGGCGTACAGCGGGTATCGGTTCCTGATCGATTTTCTTAAACCGGCCCATTGGACCTGCCTTGGCTTGACAGCCATTCAGTGGCTCTGCCTGCCTGTGTTCGGCTATTGCGCGTACTGGCTTCTGGCGAGACTTTCAGTGCCGGCAAAAAACGCCGCTGCGCTTACGCTGGAGGCCGCGGGCTGAATTATGGCGGACCGTCCTTATTTATTTCTTGACCTGACCACCAGCATCTGTTCAAGTTGCCTGCGGAAGGTGGAAGCCAAAATTGTGCAGCAGGATAATCGCATTTATATGCATAAATGGTGTCCGCAGCACAAGCTGGAAAAAGTTCTTATTTCGACTGATCCGGCTTTTTATCGCATGCAGCGGGATTTCATCAAGCCCGGACAGATGCCCCTTAAATTTAACACGCCGCTGCGTTATGGCTGCCCCTATGACTGCGGCCTTTGCCCGGACCACGAACAGCACAGTTGCCTTACCCTGGTTGAAATCACCGATCAGTGCAATTTAACCTGCCCGGTCTGCTATGCCGAATCCGGGCCGCATCGGCTTACGCACCGGAGTCTGGAACAAATTGAATTTATGCTGGATTGCGTTGTCGCCAATGAAGGCCAGCCGGATGTGGTTCAGATCAGCGGGGGCGAACCGACCCTTCATCCGGACTTTTTCGCGGTGCTTGATGCCGCACGTCGGCGGCCGATCAAACATTTGATGCTTAACACCAATGGCCTGCGTATTGCGGCGGACGACGCTTTTGCCCGTCGCCTTGCCGAATACCTGCCGGGATTTGAAATTTACCTTCAATTCGATTCGCTCACCATCAAACCGCTGCTTGCCCTGCGCGGCAAAGATATCCTGGCGACACGCATGAAGGCCTTGGATAGATTGAATAAGCTCAATATATCTATAACGCTGGTTGTCACGCTGGCGAAAGGTGTAAACGATGATCAAATCGGCCTGATTATCGACTTTGCCCTGCAGCAGCCGGCGGTCCGCGGCGTGTCGTTTCAACCGGTGCAGCGAGCCGGTCGTCTGGAGGGTTTTGATTGTGGCCTGGATCGGCTGACGGTTTCCGAGGTTCGCGCCAATATTTTATCGCAGACCTCCGTGTTTAAGCCCGCAGATGTCATCCCTGTGCCGTGCCATCCGGATTGCCTGGCCATGGCCTACGCACTGAAAATCAACGGTTCGGTCACACCGCTTACCGGACTGATGGATCCCAAGCTGCTGCTTTCCGGCGAGGGCAACACCATTGTGTACGAGCGCAATTCCGATGCCGCCCGGGCCCTGCTTAAGGCATTTGCCACGAATCATTCGCCCGAATCCGCCAGCCACGCCTTAAGCCGCCTGCTCTGCTGCCTGCCGACAATATCCACCCCCGCGGACTTAAGCTACAAAAACGTGTTTCGAGTCATCATCATGCAGTTTCTTGATCCATGGAATTTTGACGTGCGATCCATAAAAAGAAGTTGCGTCCATATTGTTCATCCAGATGGGCGAATCATTCCCTTTGACACGTTTAACATGTTCTACCGGGATGGAAAGGAAAAGCGTTTGACCGAATTACGCCGCCTGAATGGATACCAGCTTCCGCTGGATATTCTCCAGACGGATACCGCGGCGAAATAAGCTCGCCGAATGCGGTCCGGTTCAAACGCCCTGTGACTGTTTGAATAATGAGATGAATATGTTGAAAATTCTGCTGCGGGTATTGCTTGTTATTGCTTCGGTTGTGGTCGGTATATTTTTGATTATCGTGCTTATTTTTCTCTCCCTGTTGGCTTACTGCGCGTTGTCCGGTCCGCAAAATTTTCATTGATAATGGATACAGCCGTCGTCAGCGGGAAGACGCAGCTTCCACACTTTATGGCAACCGATTATCGCCACCGACCGACGTAACAGATCACCATGAACGATATATATGCGGATGGCCATCGGCGGATGTCCGGCCGCCACCTGAGGCGGCGGCGTATTTATATGGATACGCCTCCATGCGATAGAGGGGTCCGAATGCACGGCTCCGGGCCGGGGTACTGCGAGCTTTATGCGGCCATCATCGGCAGGCCGGATTGCGGCTGTTTCAGGTCCGGACGCCATGAGTGCGCAGTGGATTCGCTTAAGCCGCCGGAACATTGTGGCTTGGGTGTTGATGTGGCTGTCCATTGGCTTTATGGCAGCGGTTCAATCGCGACAATGTGGGGTTGGGTCCGCGTACCGGCATTGCAATAAGAACGGTCAATGATGGCGATGAACCGGCGGCTGGCCTCTAAAATAAATTCCGCATTTGGATCATTTGGGTTCATAGTGAGGCTGTCGCGCGTGGTGGTGTTACCGGGCGCAATCCCCTGATTGGCATTGTACCAGTCCACCGGCGCGTATGCCGACGCCCCTGACTTTACCAAAGTTGCATACTCCGGATTCAGGCGAAGGGCTTGAATAAGCCCATAAACGGCAAACGTATCGGAACGAACGGATATAAAAGTCTCTATATCCGCCCAGGCGGCGTCACGCTGTTGGATGGTGACGGGGGTGGCTGTTTGGCCTGTGGGAAAAGTTCCGGATTCAACAGTGGGAATAAAGGCCACCAGCAGGTCGGCCGTGCTGTGAAAACCAATGCCGGAATACCCATTGTACGCCGGTGTTGCAATGGATTGCCGAGTGGAAAACAGCGTAAGATTTCCGGCGGCCAGACGATTTCGCATGGCAATTGCATCAGCTGCAAGCTGTCGAACATTGGTGGCCGCCGGCGGCGTATTGCCGTTCCACAGCGCGCCGTCATTGGACAGCGCGGAATATAATACAGCCGGGTTGGCTGTGTTTATGTTAATTCTGCCGGCCAGACGCACCATATCCGCTGCGCCATGCGGCAGCGCAACGGCTGCGGGACTCGGCATATGTCTGCCCACCAGCGTGGTCATGGCCAGAACGGTTGGGGGCATTTGATTGCGGCCGGCCGGATTCGGTGCCGCAGTCGGGGAAATTCCGTTTGGGGTCAGAACCGGATCCGGAAATGACTGATCCGCAACGGTAAATGCCGCCCGCGGGTCATAGGCGAAGTCGAAATAAAGCGCGGCCCCAAACGCTTCACCGCTGATATTTCCCGCCGTCGCATCCGGCGGCAACACCGGTGCATGAAAGGGCACCCCGCCCGCGGTTGTATCCGCCGGTAAACAAGACGCGCTGTCTGAAAAGGTTGCCGTTAAACGACATTGGTTGTGACGGTCATATACGAATCATACGACCGCCACTGCGCCGGTATTTAATGTCTACATCGAATGCGAATCATAAAATCAAGCACATGATTTGTCAACTGGCTTGAAAAAATAATTTAGATA
>JAJZEY010000480.1 GCA_021805585.1 Planctomycetota bacterium | reverse complement strand
TTTTCGACACGGTACGAAATTCGCCTCCGTGTGGCCGTCCAGTCGCTTCATGGCTGTGGCGACACTGAATCGGATTAGCTGGTCGACGGCAAAAATTATTGTGGAACTTGGCGCGGGCACCGGTCCGATTACCGCGCAAATCGTCGAACGCTTAGGCCCGCAAACGCAGCTTCTGGTCATTGAATACGATGCCGATTTTGTAAAAATTCTTCAGGATCGTTTCCATGGTCGTCCTAATGTGAAAATTATTCAGGGCGATGTCGGTGCATTAAGCACCCTTCTGGCCGCCCATGGTATTGGTCCGCAGGAAGTGGATTATTTTGTAAGCGGCCTGGCCACGCCGACACTTCCTGAACCCGTGCGGCATGGAATGTTTGACGCGGTGCGGAAATATCTGAACCCACAGGGATTTTTCAGCAATATAACCGAATTCCCATGGTATTATTTGCGCCACTACCGCCAGTGGTTCAGCGATGTATCCTTTGAACTTGTCCCTCTGAACATGCCGCCAGGCGGCGTGTATCATTGTCGCGCCATTCGATAATTCAAATCAGCGTTTCGGCTCGCCAGACTGCTTGTCCATTGCTTGAAACGGTTGCCGTCAGGCACCGCCGGTGTTGTCCAGCACTTTTGGAACGGTGAAGAAATCGCCGGCTTTGCCCGGTGCATTGGCCAACACCTGTTCAACGGTAAGTGAAGGTGTGACTTTGTCTTCTCGCAGCACACTGTGCAGTGGCAGCGGGTGGGCCATTGGTTCCAGTCCCTCTACATTCACTTCCCGCAGTTGGCCGACATAATCCAGAATTGAAGAAAGCTGCTGTGAATACCGCTGCAGGTCATTCTGGCCAACCTTCAGCCGTGAAAGGCGGGCCACATGCAGAACCTGCTCTTGTGTCAAGGTGTCGGCCATGATTAAAACCCTAAAAAAATAAAACGGGGCGGTGAAGCCCCGTCCGAATTTATCGCCCGGTTTGGCTGAAATGTCAACCGGCTGGTTGTCGGGTAAACCGATCGCCATCGCGCCGTCAGAATTCCGTGCTCGCGCAGTGGCTAAGTCGATGATCCGCTATTAACCCAGCCCGCGTCCATAACTGTCGGGTCCACTCTAATCTGCGCCAGCTAAGGCCTTTACCAGTCAGTAAAGAACCGGCCTTGGATGTCAGACGGCTGTGGCGGCTGGCTTGCGATACACATGACGTCGGGAAAGCCGCTTCGTGACCAAGCCGGATTTAATCGCTTTTGCGGAAGCCCATACACGCACAGCGCGTCCATCCACAATAGCGCGAACCTTTTGCAGATTTGGTTTGAACTTCCGTGACGACCGGCCGGTGATCTTAATGCCTACACCGCCAAGGTATTTGGCCTTGCCGCGATAGGTACATTGCCGCCCAATTTGGGTCTTGCGGCCGGTGAAATGACAAACATGAGGCATAACCAGTACTCCTGATTCTTTCAAAGACCAGTCAGTATACGCTTTTTCATAAAACATTCAACCGTTGCCTGTGAATAATTCAACGGCTTGCCTGCCGCAGGCTTAACGAGCCGTCCGCTTGCGGTTAATCTATACACTATTCATTGGGGCTTGGCCGCAAATCGTGCGGGCCGAGGCCCCCGGACAAGTGGACCGAAAAAAAGGGTCAGGAATTATGAAAAAGCCGAATCAGATAAATGCACGCACCCGATGCCGCAGGGGCGTTGTTCGCCTGGCGGCCATTTGTACGGTTCTTATGTTGGCCACCGCCATGGGTGGTTGCGGCGGGGTGGTAAGCAATCCATTTGCCGGCAAGCAGTTTGTTGCAACGCCCTATCCGCATGATTTCGCCATTGTGATTGATACCAATAGCGACAGCTACTTCGCCCGCACACGGGTTCATCAGGTCATTCGTGCTTCGGTTATGAAAAGCACCACCGTTTATACCAATTACAGTGACTACAACAACAGCGTGACCTCCCGCTATCGCACGGTTACACCGCTGACGCGAATGCAACTTCAGGCCATGTGGAATGCGGTACGCAAGGCTCATCTGCTGCGCGGCGCATTTACCTGGAGCTACTGGCACAGCCGGATCGACCGCTACCAGCGGAATAGCATGACGCTGCAAATTCGCGCCTCTGGCCGGGAAAAGTCCTATTATCAGTTAAACCATTGGGACAATAACAAGCTGCCGCTGGTTTTACTTTGTGAATCGGTTGATTTACCCATCGGCCAGGATGTTCACCCTCTGTTGCCGCCAGCCGCCGCGCCAAAAATGCTCAAGCCACCGGTCGGCCCGGTCGCCAAGCCGGTTGACCCAGGCATGGCTCGCCCCATGTCCAAAGCCGCAGCCACGTTGCCCGCTACGGCGACAAGCCAACCGTCCGTGCCCGCACCGCAAACCGCACCTGAACCCACCGCGCCGGCCGGAACACCACTATTGCTGCCCGCGGTTCCGGCGACAAAACCGTAAAGTGGATCGCACCGCAATGCCCGTGCCACGCAACTTGGGTCTGATAACTGAATCCCTTTTCGGCTCTGCGTGAAACATTGCGGCGGCTTTTGCGTTTGAACCGATGGATATAAAGCCGCGTGATGGCTTGGGTCCGATGGCCGAATGGTACGCGACGGGGCGCAAAAGCGTATTTCATCGGCTGATGGATACCATCATCAGAAGGGTTGGGCCTCCGCCCGAATTCTGATTCCTGGAGATTGAATTTCCCACGACCATCATTAGAAAGGTTATCCGGGTTAAAATCAGCCGAGGTGTCCGAGGGCGTGGCAGAGGGGCAAATGGGGCGAAGCGAAATTTTGGATTCAGAGCCGCGTCTGAATCAGGACAATGACTGCCCAAAGGTTAAGATTCTGGATTTTATCTGATGAAATACTTTACCGAGTTCCTGTTTAGACTGCGCCGACCGGTCGGCTTAGCCGGTCTGACGGGCTTAGTTGCTGCAGGCCTGTTGTGTGCGGCCGTTTCACCGGCCCTCGCCCAGAAGCCGCTGCCGGGAGAGCTGCTTTTTGGCAACGATTCTGATTCCGGCAATGCCACCACCCAACCCGCGCCGCCGAGCGCGGTAGCGCAACGGCGGGATTCCCTCTGGAATGTTGGCCGTCCGACGCGCGGTTTCTGGGCGTCGCCTTACGCTTTGCTGATAACCCCGCTTTGTTCGCCCCAGGATGCGGCAACATGCGCCGGATTGATCCAACCACTGCGCACCGCGGCGCACGGCGATCATGCGCGGCTTTTAACCCTTATTCTAGCCGCCGCGGGCAAGGCTGATTCTTCCGGCCTGCGCCGCTGCCTGCTTCTGGCGGCAAGCCGCCAGGTGAACAAGGGTGGCCAACCCGCAGGCCGGGTGCAAACGTTTGCCGCGCTATTTTATCCAGCCTTTTCACAGCCGACACTGGCCCAGGCAGGCGAGCTGGCCCATGAGCTTGCCAAATTAATTCACGTATATACACATATATCATCTCAAGAACTGGTTCGCCTGACCGTGCGGGCATGGGCTAATCTGGCGGAATTGCGGGTACGCGCGGGCCAATTTCACAAGGCCGAAGCGGCGTTTCAAACCGCCAGGCGATTTGTGGTTCTGCTGCCCCGGCCGCAGCGCCGCTTGTTGGAACCGGCCATGCGGCGGGTGGGGGCCTTGGTGGCCGAGGCCGGAAAATTCGCCCGGGCGCTGCCCGCATTGGAGCGGACTCTGGCCCATGATCCGACGAACGGCCCAGCTAACACACACCTGGCCGTGGAAAGTTTGACACTGCTGGAAAATGTGCCCCTGGCGGCAAAATTCGCTGGCAAAGGCGGCGGAAAATGGCTCAAGCGGCTTGCCGCCGATTACGCACGGGTTAAAAATCGCGATTCGGATGCAATCGGAAATCTTGCCCTGGCGACCGATCTGGCTCACCTGGGAATGGGACGCTGGCGATCCACGCAGCGGTTTGCGATTTGTTCATTTGCCCATCGGAGTCTGGGGCGGATTCTGGTCCTGGAAAATTTGTCCGACGGCCAGAGTGCGGATGCCCAACGACTGCTCGCTTCCCTGGCCGGTGCCATTCGACGCGCCGATCCGGCGGCGACACTAAGCCTGAAATAAATGAATTCCCCGCGCTTCAGGCAATAATTGGTTCGGGTTAATTCCGCCCATGGTTTCCGTGTTGCCTCCCATCAGCGGGCGGTACGTTTTGGTTTCAGACGTGGATACACGCATGGCATTGTTTTCTTTCCGTTCCCTCGGC
>JAJZEY010000045.1 GCA_021805585.1 Planctomycetota bacterium | reverse complement strand
GTTAAAATTTATTTTTTCATCGTAAAGTCGGTGAATCAGGTCCGCGTCATTTGTGATCAGATCCCATTGGTTTTTCGCCAAAAGTGCGAAAAACTCCGCACGGCCCGCGGCATCCGCTGTGCCTGGCAATGGCGGCTGGTCTGAAAGCGGCCTAACGACCCGGTGCTTAAGGCGGCCCAGCGCTGCGGAGCCTGGTGGGATGGCGATGTCGCCATGGAATAAAAACTGCATGTCGTAACCTTAGGCTGTCATCCGCCTGGCGGGCGCGGCGGTTGATTTCACTGTGTCCCGCGGCTCAATTCAACCGGTTTGGAATCGAAGGCCGGGGCGGCAATATGCCCGACGATGCCCATTGTGCGGCATCATGCCCAAAGCGGGCAAGCTTATCAGGCGATTAATTGTCCTACGGATTGCGCACCGCGGCAAGCGCCGCCAGGGCGCACGCGGCCAGCGCTACGTCATGCACACGGTGAATCCGCACGCCGCGCTGCGCCGTGAGCAGCGTTGTAAGCGCGGTTACGGTGTCACGCGCCGACCAGCCTGAGGCCTGAATATCCGTCGTCGCGGCATGCGGCGGCAGCAGTCCGGCCAGGAAGCGCTTACGCGAAACGCCTAACAGAACGGGGAATTTCCGCGCCACCAGCCGGTCAATTCCCGCCAGAAGTTTCCAGTTGTCCGCGTCGGTTTTTCCGAATCCAATTCCCGGATCCAGAATAATCCGGTCCGCCTGAATTCCAGCTTTCATTGCCGTTTGTGCCCGCTCGATCAAATAGTCAAACACGTGGGAACAGATGTCCGGATGGTCGCGGGATGGCTGATCCGGTGTTTCCCGTTGCATGTGCATCAGCACGATGGGGCTGCCGAATTCAGCCGCCACGGCCAGTATGTCCGGGTCAAATTCCCCGGCTGAAATATCGTTGACCATGTCCGCGCCCGCCTGCAGAGCTGCGCGCGCCACTTTGCTTAAGCGGGTGTCTACACTTATGACCGGCCGATGCGGTTGGCCGGCACCATAAATTCCCTCAATAACCGGCAGAATCCTGTGGAGTTGCCGGTCGGCATCCACCGGTTCAATACCGCGCCGGTGAAAGCTGCCGGCCTCTCCGCCAATGTCGACAATCGTCGCCCCCCTGGCGTGCAGCAGCATGGCTTCGGCAATGGCTCCGCTGTGGTCAATTTCCTGACCGCGGCCGAAACGCCCGCCGTCGCTGAAGCTGTCCGGGGTTACATTCAGCACGCCCATAATCAATGGGCGATCCGCCTTGAGAAGTTGTGACATTGTATGATCAACATGTGTCAATATCATATACGCCTCCGCCAGTTGGCATTATAGCCGGACCGGCCGGTCAATAACAGCAGCCGGAGGGCGGCACGAACCTCGGTCCGGAAGCATAAATCGCCGGCTCCCAAATGGGTGTCGGGCATCCAGTCCGACAGTCTTCAGCCTGACCTTGTGCTCTACTGTCTCCCGATTACCGGTTTTAACGCGGGCGTTCCGCCTCCCAACTGGAAAAAATCAGCGAAGCCGCCCAAACCCCGAACCCTCTCAACCCAAATCCTTCGGCTTATGGTTGACAAGGCCGCCCAACCGGGCAAGATAGTAACAGGATTTTGGTGTTGGAGTGATAAAAATGGCGGGCTACAAGGTTGGAATTGCCGTGGTATTGTTGCTGCTGGCGGTGGTGGCGGGCATCGCCGTATACGCTTTGTGGCCGAGCGGCCTGGGGCAGGCGTCCTCCCATACCATGCGCAGCCGGTTCCTTCAGGCGATCCGCGTGCATCAGTCCATGGGGGCTTTGGCCCCGGCCACCACTAGAAGCGGTGCCGGACATTTATATATGAAAGCTTATAATAAGCTTGTCGCCTTGGCACCCGACGCGGATTCCCTTGACAACGCACGGCACAACACCGCCCCGGAAAAAGACCCCCAGCTCATGAAAATTGTGACACTTCTGGAACAGGCGGCCACGCGATCAATCGGCCGGAAGCATCTTGTGTTCAGTGCCACTATTCCGATTCCCGCCGTGGATGACCCGGTCGCGGACCGGATTTCCGCACTCGGCGATATTTGTTCGACCGCCGGGGCCGGGCTGATGATTGATGGTAAGCCGCACGCAGCCGAAAAGGCCTTGCAGGCCTGCGCGGTATTTGGTCAGCGCGTGTGGCGCAGGGGACTGCTGGTTTCGGTGCGCGGCAATGGCCTGGGCGCGATGGAGTTTGGCGTGCAGGGACTTGAACAGTTGTACAAAAAAGGCCATCCGCTTGCCAATCCGGAAAAATATAGCCAGTGCGAAAAGCTGCACCGGGCCATTGCCGCGGCCACAAAAAGGTGGTTTGCCAAACTTGGGTTCGTCTGCGTGACCGATCCGCGCGCCGCGAATATGGTTTACATGGTTAAACATGACAAGGATTTATCCTGGCGGATTGCCGCGATTATGGAACTTGGCGTCGCCCGCTGGGCTACGGACTATTCCCCGCGCGCCGATGCCATTAAGCACTATCTGAACCAACGGACCTTAAGCCCGAACAAATGGATACGCCGTGCCGCCAAACGCGCCGCCGGGATGACGCTTCAGGATATTCGCATGGCAAGCTGACCGGTCGACACGCCTGCTTCGTCCGTTGGCCGGCCCGCAGGCGTCCGGACCGCTTCATAAGTCCGCTGCTGGCCTCCGCGTTGAATTTTGCCGCTCCGTCGCGCCGTTCCGGGGATTTCGTTACGGGCGCTTTTCAGGTGGCACGCGGCAGGCTATCATTCGCCTGTTTGGACTTTGGGACTCAAAATTGGGACGGTGCGTTGGCCAGTCAGAAACAAAACGAAACTTCCGGGTCGCAACCGCGTAACAGAGCCGATGCGGGCCACGTTCGCCACAGGCGCTATGCGGCTCGTGCCGCCATTCTGGCGCTTTCCCTGGCCGGCATTGCGGCCGCCGCCGGCGCGGCAATGGCACAGTTTGTGCCAAGTCCCATTCAGCCGACGGTGTTTCCGGTGCTTCAACCGGGCAGCGCGGTGAATATTCCGCTGGTCGCCCAGGCGGGGGGTACGGACGTATGGGTATCCGCGGATGGCGTGCAGCATATATTGTTGACCGGTCACGTGCTGGTCAGTGTCGGGTATCGAACCTTGCGTGCGGACAATGCAGCGGTCTGGCTGACGCCAATCGCGTTCGGTGGTTCAAGCATTTACAAAGCCGAGATTTTTCTGGCCGGCCACGTGAGCATCAGCGAAGGCCGCCAGGGCAAAACGGTCAGCCGAGCCACGGAAATGCTGGTGACCACACAAATTTCCGGCGGCGTGCGATTGGGCGCAACCAACCCGGTTGCGGCAAAGGAAAGTGGGTCACCGATTGTACTTCGCGGTGAAAAATTAATCCGCGAATTGGCGGCTCGCCCTGTGGCGTTAAACTATATTCCAACCGTGCAGGTTCAACCAACGGAGACCGCGTTGGGCCTGGGCTGGATCGCCCGTGGCGCGCGGAATCAGGTTTCACCGCTGATTACCAGCTCGCAGCAGGCAAGGAACAGCGCCGCACATGGCGGAGCTTTATTAAAGCCTGCGCTGGTTTTTGCCACTGGTGACAAAATTTCCGTGGCCGTTGCGGGCAACCAGCGCGTGACCACTGCGGAAGGGGAATTTATTCTGGTGCGACAGGTTCCGGGACAGGCCGCCCTGGAACTGCGTGCCAACGATGCCGTGCTGTTTAGTCCGGCCGGGTCCGCCAATAAAGCGCCGCCGGTGGGGCCGCACAACAGCATTGCGGAAAAAGTGCAGGGCGTTTATCTGGATGGCGATGTCACGATTACCCAGGGGAACCAGACCGTTCATGCCAGTTCAGTCTATTACGACTTTACCACGAACCGGGCGATCATGCTTGATGCGGTGTTAAGCACCTATGATGTGGCCCATCATTCGCCCCTGTACATGCGGGCTAAAAAGATTTTGCAGCTGGCCAGAGGAAGTTTTGCGGCCAAATCGGTCAAGCTTTCCACGGACGATTTTTATGTCCCGCATTATTACATTGGTGCCGGATCCATGACCGTGCAGGCGATATCCGGCCCTGTGGTCACGCAGCCCAATGGACATGGCGGCGCGATATATGCGTACACGGGCAAGGATATTACCGGCAATTTCATGGGATTGCCCTTTTTCTACTGGCCCGAAATATCCGGTACCACCGCCCAGCCCACCACGCCGCTGCGGTCCTTCGGCGTGGGCTATTCCAACACGTTTGGCGCC
>JAJZEY010000344.1 GCA_021805585.1 Planctomycetota bacterium | reverse complement strand
ATGGTATCTCCTGTGTGCAAACGATGCCGGAACAACCGGCGGATAACGGTTCACCGGGCGAAACCAGCTTCGCCCGGCAGGGGTGTCAGCGGGTTACCAGCTTGTATTCCCCGCGGTTCTCCGCGGCGATTTTCTTAAGCTGTTCATTAAATATCGGATCGTGATTGAAAAAGGCATACGTAAAAATAATGACCTTTTTGCCCTTATTGAGTTTCTGAATTTCAGTAATCAGCTTCGGGTCAAATGAACCGTTGGTCAGAAAGTAAATGATTTGGGGGCGCATCCGGAATGCAGCCTGAAACGGCTTAAGGAAGTAATTCAGGCGATTCGCGTTGGGGCCTTGCGGCTGAACCCGCTTGATTGCGGCACGAACTTCCTGCTTAATTTTGCCCGTGGCTGGCTCCAGCTTGCCGGTGCGGGCGGACGGGCCAAGAACGTGGAAGCGCTTGCGAAAAATAATGACGGAGAAAGACTGAAGCGGCACCAGCCGATCAATCGAACTATCAAGCTTGCGCTCCAGAAACCCAAAGTTGTCCAACATGCCGCCAGCATGGTCAATGATATACACAATGCGCGTGGCATTACCGCCGTGGCCCATGAACTGCGAAGGCGGTCCGGAACCCATGCCGCCACCGGGAATGCCAAAGGAAGCCAGCGCGCCGCCACTGGCAGTTCCGCCATGCGGGCCAACGGCAATAAAGGCCAACGAATGCTGTGAACTGTCCGACAACAGCTTGTTAATGGATGTCGTGGTATTGGCACTGTGGCTAAGCGCACGTTTGATATCCTGCCGCGCGCTATGCAATGGATTGTTATTATGCCCCGGATGCGGATGGCCGCCAGGATGCAGGGAAAAGCGGGAATTCCAGGCTTGCGGAATAATAATCGGATGGGCCTTCTTGTGAATCACGGTGCTGATGGCTTTAATGGCAAACAGCAGAACCAGAAAAATCCCGAGGTGAATGAGAATCGATGAAATCCAGGGGATGGCGGCGTCGAGCCACGCCGGTATTTCGCCGCCCTCGGCAACCGCCAACTCCGCCTGATCGTCGTGATCTTCCGGCTGCTTGCCTGCCGGCTCGCCGCGCGTGGGGGGAGCGGACGGTGGCGGCGTGGTACTGCCGCCGGGTTTTGACGGCCGCGAAGGCCGCTTGGGTCCAAAGCCGGAGTTCGAAGTTGCCTGACTCATATTTCCACGTCTCCTGATTCCGCCAACCGGACAAAAGGCCTAACCGTTGCCGTGGGGCACGCCGTTGACCACCTTCATGTTGCATTCAACAAGCCCATCCGCCTGGGACTCGCCAAATGCAACATGGTTAAATAAAGCAATCGCCGTACCAGAAGTGTAATTCAGGACGCAGGCTGTATTTCCCGATATTTTTATCCATTCCGCACGACCAGGCCACGTGGCATTGTGCCAATTCTGTCACAAACGGGCTTCCGACAGTGTCAGTAATGACACAAATTTCAGCGCCCGCGGAGGTGGTTATTTGTCCACAAGCGGTTACGGAACTGCATCGGACTGCGCTCGCGAAAGCAAATGTCGCGATACGTAGACAAACCGCCCATTGGTCTGCCTGGAAATTTGTTTCAAATGCTGGATAAACAGCGGGTCCCGATCAAGAAAAGCGAACGTATCGACCTGAACATGGTCATGTCGGTCCAATTGGGCTATCCGCCTGATCAGCCTTTTATCGAAATGGCCATCAGTCAGAAAATATATCACCTGCGGCTTCATCTTGAATGCGACAATAAATGGGTTCAGGAACGGCGCAAGTTCGTCATCATTATGGCCCTCCGCCAGAACAGAATGCAGCAGTTCCTTAACCCGGCGGCGATTCTGCACCGTCCCGGCAATAAGCCGATCAGGTCCCAGAATTTTATACCTATTTGCAAAGCTGATGACGGCAAAATGTTGAAATGGCAGCAGATGATCCAGCGTGATGCGGACCTGTGCCTTCACCAGATGAAGCTTGCCGATCATGGATCCACTGTGGTCGATCAACAGCACGATGCGGGACGCCTTGTTCTTCACTCCGAAAAACGATATTGGCGGCCCGTGCCCCGCCTGCCCGCTGGCTATGCCAAACGCGGCGGCGTTTCCACTTGTCGGGCCGGCACCCCACATGGCACCGCCGATTGAACCAGTCGAGCCAAGGCCAATAAGGCTCGCGTTCTTTCGACCGGCGGCACCACTTAAAAGATCACTAATGGAGGTCGGGTTTTTTCGGGATTCCTTTTCCGCAGTCGCCAGTACACGTTTGAGCGAATTTATTTTTGCAGCCGACGTCGCCTGATTCTGGGTGATACCCTTATGCACAGGAGCGACCGGGCCAAACGATTCCGGCACCACAAACGCTTGAGAAGGCGCTTTAATTCGATGATGCAAAAGATGGTAGGCCAGAAGCGCTAAAATTATCACACCGGCGTGAAGGAGCACGGAAGTGCCCCAACCCGCCAGACTTGATGATTTGCCTCGCGGCACGGCCACCGCCACTACGGGGGTCCAGGCGGTCCGCTGAAAAAAGACCGTCCGGTTGCGGCGGCGCGGTTTGAATTTTCTTCGTGCCACAACCAGACTCATGTTCAATCGCCTCGGAATCCCGCGCCAGTCAAACGTTCCTTTGAACGCGGTGTGTCAATGGGCCAAGTTCAGCCATCGCAATTTAAGAACGCAATTTTCAGCCGCCCGGCCCGGCTGATATGCCGGAATCCGCCAGACGCACTCTCTCAAAACACCTCTTCCAGATGCACCTTAACGCAGATGGGAACAGCCCGTCCGCCGTCGGCGCACATTGCAGCCGACCACCAGGGGGATCAGGCACAATCTCTTATCGGCCTGATACGGGCGCGGGCTTGACACCAGCCCCATAACTTACTACAACGGACTGGAAAGGCAACCGCCGGGATTGGTTCCGGCGACGTGGCGGGGTGAAGCTGGGGTGGAAACAGTGCCTGACTTGAGGGGGATGTGCGCACAAAAAGGGCTGTTTTCCATGGAAGCCTGCCCAAGGCTTATGTCCCGGCTGTTCGCCCTGTTCAATCCTTGCTCTTAATGCCGCGTCAGGCAGGCTTTATGGCCGCCAACCTCTGGCGGCATCGCCCCTGACGGGATGCCGGAACAAAAGATTTTCCGGTAGAGCCCAGGATTGCTATTTTGGTCTTTCAACGGTTCAGCGACCTGCCAATTCCAGGTTCGCTGGCGGTATTGGTTCGGCATCGAGCCGCCGCAGTTACAAAAGGAGTATTCCATGCCACCGAAAAAGAAAACCACCACACCAACCCCCGCCCCGGCCCCTGTGGTAACCAAGGCTCCAGCCGCCCCGGTTGTCAGCCGCTCTGAAACCAAGGGCAGCGGCACTGCTACGGCGGTTCGTCCGGCCAAGGAAATCGCCCGCACATTCACGCACCAGCAGATTTCGGAACGTGCGTATCAGCTTTATCTGAAGCGCGGTTTTGGTCCGGGCAATCAACATACGGACTGGATTGAAGCCGAGCGGCAGTTAAAGGCCGGGCTTTAAGCTTTTGCCACAAACGAAGCTTAAAACCTGATCAAAATTCCAAGGCGTCTGTTGAATTCACAAATTCCGGCAGACCATCCGGGAGTTTCTGCGCAGGCGTTAAGAATTCCCGTGCGGTATACTGCCTTTATGGCGAAGACCAAATCCTATTTTGTTTGTCGGCAATGCGGTGCCATGCAGCCCAAATGGATGGGCAAATGTCCCGACTGTGATGCTTGGGATTCCCTGGATCAGATCACCGAGTCCGCCGCCGATCCGCATCGACCGGCTATTCTTTCCGACGCTGATGCCCCCGTCGGCATGCGCGCCCCGGCGCAGGATGTGCCCGCCCGCAGCGTTTCGGAAATTCCTGATTTTCAAGTGCCGCGGATTGTCACCGGGTTGCCGGAATTTGACCGTGTCCTTGGCGGCGGCGTGGTGCCCGGAAGCGCGATTCTTCTGGGGGGCGACCCCGGAATCGGAAAATCCACGCTGATGCTTCAGGCCGGCGACCGCATGGCCCGCCAGGGATTTAACATTCTCTATGTCAGCAGTGAAGAATCCGCCCAGCAGACCAAGCTTCGCGCCGGCCGCCTGGGAGTCAATCATGAAAAGCTGCTGGTCTACGCGGAATGCGATCTGGAAAAAATTTCCCGGCAGATTCAAAAACATCGGCCCCACCTGTGCATTATTGACTCGGTTCAACTGATTTATAAAACCACCAACCCTTCTCCACCGGGAAGCGTTT
>JAJZEY010000428.1 GCA_021805585.1 Planctomycetota bacterium | reverse complement strand
AGCCAGTCGAGGGCGCTTCAAAACCAGCCACTTTGAGAGGAAAGGGATTGTAATTCTCCCCAAAAACCAGGCGCGCGGATGAGGTAGTTTTCACCCGGTTTTCGGAGTGTTATTTATGTCAGTGAATCGTCGTTTGGTTTACATCGCAGTTCAGAGCCTGGGTTCCAAGCCCTATACCCTGCCGTCCAGTTTGACGATGCAATTTTTCATCGGCTGCGGTTGACCGGGCCAACTCGCCGCCAGTCGCCTCCGGCGGTAAAATGCCATTCATGTCAGCAACGAAAAACAACACAATCAATTCCCGGCGCAGGGCGAACCTCGCCTGGTTGGCACCGTTGCTTCTCCCGCTGCTTTTGATCGCTTGCATAATTTTGGCCGCGCCTTGTGCACAGGCCACGGCGGTGAGCGGGATTTCAGGTGCCGCGGGCGGTGCCGCATCCGGTTTCGCCTACAGCGCCGGCATAAGCGAAGGCGCGTTGCAGGTTGCCGAATCCACCGGAGAGAATGCTCTATTCGGCAGCGTCACCGGGGGAATCTTTGGCCCTGTGTTCGGCGCGGCGGTGGGTGACGCGGTTGATGGGGCGGCCGGGCAGATTGTCAACCCACGCACGATCTCGCTGAACGTCCTGAACCCGGAGTTTACGCCGGGGGATGCAGAGAGCGCAACGGTTCGGACAAATGCCGAACTGGTGCAGGAAATCGGCACTCGTGCCGATGCATGGGCCACGCGGCAAGGTCTGGCCGGTACGCCACAGCAACTCGGAACGTGGGAACACGGATACGCTCAGCGGCTATTGAACCGTTACCAAAATATGTTCGGTGATCGGGGGCTGGTTACCGAACAATCATATTTAAACCGCGTGTGGAAGCCGTATGGAACGGCGGGCAGTGTCCGACTCGATGTGCGGGATATCAGCACGGGTGCTGTATGGGATTACAAGTTCGGCGCGGGTGGTCTAACGCCTGCTCAGCGATTGAGAATTATCACAAATGGGCCCAACGTGACGTCGGTCACGGAGGTGCGCCCATGAGGAATGCTATTGTTCTCAAAAAATCAAACGAGAAGCAAATTACCGAGGATTGGCAGAGGGCGCTTCCGAGCTTGGGGATATATCGCCCCAGGCATTTGCTGAGGCGAATCGGACCGATGCTAATGGGGATATGCCTGGACAGGGATTCAGGCGGCGAGATTTACAAGCCGATATTTCATGTACATTGCATGTGCACACCAGATGATTCGATATCGCTGATGCTCGGAACTCAGCTCCGCTCCGACCGTTCCGGCGGGCCTGATTTCATTCAAGTACGATTTCACGAAGACAAGTACAAGGAGGCGGCCGCGCGGATGGTGCGGCAATCGCTCTTGCCCCTTGCAGGCGATTTGCGGCTTGAGCAGGTTATGGACGCTTGTCGCCATTATCTGTCTACGCCGATGGGCAAGTTCCAAGCCGCGATTCTGTACCGCGACATGATTCTTTTGTCCGCTTGGGCAGGCGATCGAGCGAGCGCGTCAAAGCTCGTGGCGGAGTGTCTTCGGTTGGAACGTCAAACCGATCTGGCGAGCGACGATGCAGCCTTCCGGCACCTTGGCGGGCGGGCAGCGTTTGAGGCTGATTGCCGGAAGCTTATCGAGAACCCGGCGCTGATTCAGCAGACGGTGGATTCCCAGATTGCAGCCTTGGGCGTAGAGCATCTTCCAGTGTCGAAGCTCCTTCCATGAGGGTCTGCCAATTTTTCTGGCGTGGTACGGTTTTTCGTCTTCACCGCCCGCATCTTTTTTAACGCCCAGGCCACTTCATGTAATCCAGGATGGCCTGACGCCCGATTTGTTGGCAGCCCCCGCGATTTCTGTCTTCCCATGCATGTGCGGCGGTGGCGGCCTTTTTGCGTTATAATTTCTGCCGAGCGCCCGTAGCTCAGTTGGATAGAGCGGTGGTTTCCTAAACCGCAGGTCACAGGTTCGATCCCTGTCGGGCGCAGTGGTTTATATGCGTCGGCGGTTGTTTCGCCATATTTTCTCCAAACTCGCCAAGCAATAGATGGTCCGCATATCATGATGCGGATGTCTTCACGGAAAGGATGGCTATGAAAACTTTTATATCCACGCGTGTGGGTGCCCTGTTGGCGGCGGCTGTGTGCGTTGCCGGACTGGGCGGTTGCGGGGCCTATTATGTCGGCGGCCCGTGGCAACCCCAGCCAGCCGTTGTGGTCGCCCCGACATATGGCTACCAATACTATTACGATGCATCAGTAGGTGCCTATTACTGCTACTATCCGCGCTATGGCTGGCGATTTTGCGCCTCGCCCCCACCCGCCGGCGCGGTATTCTGGCAAGGCGCACCTCCGGCCTATCTTCCGCCACCACCTTTCGGCTTTGTGGCGGTGCGACCGCCAAATTTTGCCGTGCGGTTCTTTTTCGATCCGGACCGCCATGCGTACTATTATTACGACCGCGACCAGCGCTGGCATTACTATCCCGGACGACCGCCGGCCAATGCACATTTCTGGCGGGGCCAGGCACCGCGGGAACTGCCCCATCCACCGCAGGGTGCGCAGCGCTGGCAGGGCCGGGCGTGGCGCGCGCATCAGGGGAATCGGGGCCGGGGCCGCGGGGGGCATGGGGATCATGGGGGGCATGGCGATCATTGAAATGCGTGGTCAACGCTATTGCCGCGGTGGTGGTGCGTCGGGCGGATCGCAGATCAGGTGACGGCCCGGTCAAAGCGGAATACCACATCAAATACTTTGCCCCCGTGCCGGCGCGCGATGATTTCTTCCTTCACCATGCACAATTTTACCACATCGGTGGTCAGCAAAATATTAAAATTGCTTTCCAGCCCGCGCCCCATTCCCTCCAGAAAAACCAGATCGGCCTCCGCCGCCATCGCATTGCATTCATCGGAAACGTCCATCAGATCAATCAGCGGCGTGCCGCCTCCGGAAGAGCCGGCGGCAATCCGCCGGTGTTGTAACAGCGAATCCATGACCGGGTCTATGGCGCGAATTCGGTCAAGCAAATCGCAGAGTTCCGTTGCAATAATATCGTTTAATGCCGCCGATTCATTGGCCAGCAGGCATACCTGCGTGCCCCGTGCCGCCAGCCACCGTACCAGCGGTAACACGCCAAGCACCGCATCGCTGCCGGCGTTATCCATGAAAAACAGGGCTTTGTTGTAGCCGCCGCCATGCAATAACCGTTGTGCAAACGCATCAAAATGATCCACCAGCCAGGGGCGATTGCCGTCCAGGCTTTGGCGGACTTTCCGGAAGTCCGGCGAGCCGCTGGCAAACAGCTTTGCGGTTTCCGTAGCCCCCATATCAAAAATATTGCCGGCGAAAACGCCTTCCACCAGCAGACGCAGGGTGTCCGATTCGCTACGGGTTTGCCGCGGCCGGTCCAGATCGGAAATTATTTCCGGATACAGTGCGAGCATGGCACTGTTTTCGCGCTGCTTGTTAAGCAAAAACGGGTCCGGCAGGTCATGTGCTTTTAATATGTCCTGGCGAAGTTTGCCCATGACCTGCAAATTCAGCGTGCCATATTTTGCCGGATTCCCCCGCAGAGATTCCATTTCCTTAACCAGCGCGGCCTTGCAGGCCATGGCGCGGCCGCTGCTTTCCGGCCCGTATACCTGCACGGCCAGGGACATGATCAGATCAAAATGGTGCGAAAAATGATCCAGCCAGAAATTGCGGAATTCAACGTCCACAAGCATATTTTGAGTGCAGCAATAATAAGATTCCGGATGGGCAAGCAGATTAAAAACGGGCATGAAATTTCAGTCCAAGGGCCAGCGGTCAGACCATCCGTTTACGGGCGAATCCCGCGAGCCTGCCGGATGGTGCCGCCAATATACCATAGTTACGCAGGAACTGGAGGATTGGAATGCGGATGGGGCTTGGGCCGCCGAATGGGAATTGCAAACGTATTGGTTCCCCGCGCCGTGTGCCGGCATAGCCGCGCTATTTTGGCCGTTCGTCGAATCATTCGGTTAGCCGCATCCGCCTGCGGTGCGGCGTTTGCGTTATTTCCGGGGCGGACCGGAATTGTTTACATCCATCGCGAATGCCAAGCCGGCTTGCATGGTCATGCCGCCTTGGTAACGGCTGGCGACACTGGCGACGGCGACGGTTGGTGACACCGCCCCCCGCCAGGTGGACTGAGCTATTCAGGAGGGAAGCTCGCACCCCGGTCAGCCCGTAGGGCTGCGGGCCTGTCGGCGTGCAAAAAATGCGGCCAGGACACCC